>CAIWTI010000083.1 GCA_903915545.1 uncultured Actinomycetes bacterium
AACTGCGGCTGCGGTGCTCTGGACGCGCACCGCAACGCACTGCTGGCACCGCGTTCTCGGGCCATACCCCGCTCGCGTCGGCATCAACGGCCTCGCTACAACACGGCATGAGGGCGACGGAACAACACCGGTCGGAACGTTCTTGCTCGGGCACACCGTCTACGGCACCTCCCCCGATCCCGGAGTGCGGTTGCGTTACCACCGCCTCGTGTGCGGCGACTGGTGGGACGAAGATCCCGCCTCACCGACCTACAACCGCTTCCAGCACGTGCGCTGCAATGCGTCGCCGAGCTTCAAGGCCGCGAGCGAGGCCCTGTGGCTCGGTGGACGCGCCTACACGTTGTTCGGCCTCATCGACTACAACACCGCGCCCATCGTCGCGGGAGCGGGCTCGGCGATCTTCCTGCATGCCGACAAGGGCGGCCCAACGAACGGCTGCATCTCGCTCACGCGTCCGCACCTCGTGCGTGTCCTCGTCGCGTTGCATCCCGATGCAGTTCCAGCGGTCGCCATTACCGTGGTCGGGGGCTAGAAGGCAGGCAAGACACCGCGCTGAACGTAGGATTGCGGCATGGCCACTTCACCACGCGCATCCGCTCAGTTCAGCCTGATCCTTCGCGTCACGAGCCCCGCCGCGCCGGGGCCCTTCGCTGCCCTCGTTGACGCCCTCGAGTCCGCCGGCGGTGTCGTCGGCGACATCACCTTGATCCCCGGCGACGGTCCGCGTACGCGCGAACTCGTCGTCGATGCCGCAACGGCAGACCACGCCAAACAGCTCGAGGAGATTGCGGGCGGCGTCGCCGACGTGACCCTTGAGAGCGTCACCGACCGCACGTTTCTGCTCCACGACGGCGGCAAAATCGTCATGGGCGGCAAGATTCCGCTCCGCACGCGCGACGAGCTCTCGATGCTCTACACCCCCGGTGTTGCCCGTGTCTCACGCGCCGTCGCAGATGACGTCTCGCGCGCGTGGGATCTCACGATCAAGCGCAACACCGTCGCGGTTGTGAGTGACGGGACCGCGGTGCTCGGCCTCGGCGATATCGGCCCTGAAGGCGCGATGCCCGTCATGGAAGGCAAGGCGCTCCTGTTCAAAGAGTTCGCCAACGTCGACTCGTGGCCGATTGTGCTCTCAACGAAGGTTCCGGACGAGATCGTTGCGACCGTTGCTGCGATCGCGCCGGGCTTCGGCGGCATCAACCTTGAGGACATCTCGGCACCGCGGTGCTTCGAGGTCGAAGAGCGCCTGAAGGCGATGCTCGACATACCGGTATTCCACGACGATCAGCACGGAACCGCGATCGTCGTTCTCTCTGCGCTTCTGAACGCACTGAAAGTCGTCGGGAAGAAGCCCGAAGAGGTCAAGGTCGTCCTCACAGGAACAGGCTCTGCTGGTGTCGCCGTGACCTACATGCTGCTCAATGCTGGAATTACGCAGGTGATCGGATGCGACGAGCATGGGTCGCTTCACACGGGTCGCACCGACCTCGATCCTTGGCGTGCCCGCTATGCCGAGCGTACGAATCCCACCGGCTTTGTCGGAACCGCCAATGAGGCACTCGCCGGAGCCGACATCTTCATCGGCGTCAGCGTGCCGGGAGCGATCTCGCGTGACGCCGTCGCAACGATGAACGACGGGGCGATCGTCTGTGCCATGGCCAACCCCAATCCTGAGGTGATGCCGGAGGAGATCGCCGGGCTCGCAGCAGTTATCGCCTCCGGCCGATCGGACTACCCGAACCAGATCAACAACGTGCTCGCGTTCCCTGGCGTGTTCCGTGGCGCCCTCGACGTACGCGCTCGCGCGATCAACGAAGAGATGAAGCTCGCGGCGGCAAACGCCATTGCGTCGGTGATCGCAGAATCGGAGCTTCGGCCCGACTACGTGATCCCAAGCCCGTTCGACGCACGCGTCGCACCTGCTGTTTCGGCTGCAGTCGCCGAGGCGGCACGCGCAACCGGCGTAGCTCGCTAGCGAGGAAAAGGCGGCGTGGGGTGGGACCGTCTCGCGGCGCCCACCCCACGCGATGTCCCTATCGGCGGCGCTGGTTCGTGACCGCCCCGCTGTGGGTCGGCGGCGTGTTGTTGACGAAGGCGGTGATCCGGTCGGACAGGTTCGCCGTGATCGAATCTTCCTGCGACTGCGTCAATGTGCCTGCGGTGACAGCGGCGTCGAGCTTCGCCTTGGCCGCGGTCGTGAGGGCACTGATCAACCCTGCGGCGGTCTTCCCCTTGTCGGTCGCGACGGTCGCGAGCGACTTGCCGCCGCTGAGCGACGTGCGCAGCTCGCTCACCGTCGAGCCGAGGTACGTCGCAGCAGTGCCAAGGAGCGAGGCGTGGCTCAATGCGCCAGCTCCTGGGCCATCGGCCCCTGGCCCGTTGTTGACGAGGCTCGTCACCTGAGCGGTCAGGTTTGAGACAAGCGTGGTCTCTTGCGACGAGGAGAGCCAGCCGGCTGCCACTTCTGCATCAAGATTTGCCTTCGCGTCAGCAACGATGGCCGTGATCAACCCGGCAGCTGTCTTACCCTTCGCAACCGCTTCGTCGGCGAGAGACTTACCGGAGTTGAGGTCGGCGGTCAAAGTCGAGAGCGAGACACCCAGGTAGGTCGCTGCACTCTGCAGTGCGATCCCGCCGATCGGGCCGCCACCACGCGCTGCACCGGCGCCACCGTGGCCACCAAACCCGCCGCGCATGCCGAAGCCGCCCGGCATTCCCATCATTCCGCCCGGGCCACCCGCACCACCGAAGCCGAACCCGCGAGATGCGGTGGTGAAGCGCCCATGCTGGAAGCCGTGGGCGCGCGATGCGGCATCAGCAACGCCGGCAAGGCTCACTGCGCCAAGCGCGACCGCAGCTGCGCTGAGGGTGAGCCGAGAAGTGAAGTTCCGTCCCATGCCAATCCTTTCGTCTGCTGTACCCGAGCAACCTCGACGGTAGGCAGGGAGCCTTAGAACCCCGTTAAGGATTCCTAAATTCGGGAGCGCGTACGCCTCGTGCCGAACGCGCTGTCGTCGCCCGTAGCCGCCCGCTCTGCTTGCATGGGCGGACGCCCTGCTGCTCCGAGGGACCCTAGCGATGCCCGACACACCGGCCTCACCTCCGCCCGACTCGCGCCCACCCCGTGTGGGACGCAACCTGCTGCTTCCCGGAGCGGTGGCGCTCGCGATGGTTCTTGCCGCCGCGCTCTCGCACCGCGCAATCGACCTTGCGCCGCTCAACGTCGACGAGGAGATGACGCGGTTTGTCGCAGGTCACTCATTCTCCTCGATCCTCGACATCGTCTCGAACAAGCGCGGGGGTGGGCCGCTGCACTTTTGGCTTATCCACGTCACGCTCCACGCCTTCCATGGCCTAGTGGGCTTGCGGGGCCCTTCGCTCGCGTTCTTCCTCCTTGCACTTCCCGCAACGGCACTGATCGCGCGCGAGCTCGCCGGCGGGTGGGCGGCGATTGGCGCCGTCTTCCTCGTCGCGACATCGCCGCTCGGAATGTCGTACGCGTCGTTCGGGCGACCGCACACGATGCTGCTCGCCTGGCTGCTGTGGTCAACGGTGCTCGCGCTGCGTGCCGCTCGCCTTGGTGGGCGAACACGATTCGCCATTGCTGGCGCGGCACTCGGCACCGCGATCTTCGTCCATCCAACAGCACCGCTCTACGCCTTGTCGGCGGGACTCGCGGCGGTCATCGTCTCGCCCCTCCCGTGGCGAACGCTTGCGCGAGACGGGTGGGTAGGCGTCGTGACCTGCGTACTCGGGTTCGTGCCCTACGAGCTCAAGACGGCGCACGTCCTCGGCGAGCGCTACGGCATCAATGCTGGCGCGCAGCACGGCCGGACGTTCTCACGTCTACCCGTGTGGCACGACGCACTCGCCACGATTGCCCCCGGGCGACATCTCTTCCTCAACGTCTTCACGATCGGGGCGGCCGTCGGCTTGCTTGCCCTGCTACGGCAACGTCCGCGCGCGGGACTCGCGCTTGGCGTGATCATTGCCGCGCCCGTCGCGTTCTTCACCTGGGTGCCAGCCAACGGCCTCGCGGCGATCTTCTTCGACCGCTACATGCTCCCTGCTCTCCCAGCATTCATGATTCTCGTAGCGACGGGCATTGCCGCCTTGACCGCGCACCTTGGTCGACTGCGCCCACTCGTGTTCACCGTGCTCGTTGCGAGCGTTGCCTACGTCGGCGTCCATATCGTCACGGTTCGCCAAGGCCAGCTTCGCAATCTTCAGCTTCCGCGCGTAGCGGCAGCAATTGCCGAAGACCCGACACATTCCGTCGTCTTCACGGCTGCAGGTTCAACTCAGATCGGGGCGTACCCCGGACAGTTCAGTTACGGCCGACCGGCCGATCTCGTGAGTCGCTACGCCCAACTCGCCCACCCAGAGATCACCATGGTCGACGACGAGTCCTGCCAGCCCGTCGTTTCGTGGCTGACGTTGCAGCCGAGCCCCATGCACGGCGTGTGGATCTTCTATGCGGTGCGTGATGACGAGCTCGCGCGAGCCCAGACTGCACTTGCGTCGTTCCCCGAGGTGACAATGACAATCCCCGCCCACCGGTACTTCCTGTTGCGCTCCAAGGAAGCGCTCGACCCGCGGAGCCTGCTGTCACTCGGAGTCGCCCTCCGCAAAGCGTGGCTGGCCGCTGTGCCGATGAATCCCCGCGTTCAGCTGCTCATCGATGCCGACACAACGGCGCTGCACGACCCAAACGCCTGTGTTGCCGTGGGGCCGCTGGGCGACCCCGGTATCTCCCCGAACTACCCGCTGACGAACGACTCGTAGTCGGCTTAGGGCGCCGGGTAGCCGAGCTCGCGCAGAAGCGGCCCAGCCTCACGCTCGATGTCAGCGAGCTGCTCTGGCGTGAGGTCAGCTCGATAGCGACCGATCGAGCGACCGTGGGCACGACGAAAGGCCGCCGCGAGCGCAGCGACATCCGAGACGCCAAGGAACGCCCCGACCTGTACAGCAGTGCCGTCGGGATCCGCGACGAGTTCTTCGTACCGCAGCCTCCAACACCCGATCGCTCTGCACGCTGCGTGCGGCCGTCACGTAGCGTCGCCATGCCCACGCGACGCGGGTCGCATCGCTGACGGTGACGAACTCCCGCTCGCGTCCCGACTCAACCCAGAAGCGCGCAGAGGAGCCGTACGACAGCCCTGCGTCATCCGCATCGTGGCGCGCGACGCTCAGCCAGCCCAGATCAAGCAGCGAACACGCGACATCGCGCCCGTCGCGAATGATGTGCAGCGCCCGTGCCTGCGGATACGCGGTGAGCGCCGCCTCAAGGACATACGCCGTCTCTGGGGTCTGCTCCACTCCTCGCAGCCCTCGGGCGAGCGCCAGGAGCCGCACTCGCTCAAGCACGGTGCGGATGCGAGGCGCTGCAAGCGGCGGTGCGAGTCGCGAAAGCGCCGGGATCGCTGCCTTGATCGGCGTTACCTCAGTGAGGTCGACAAACCCTGTAATGCTCCCAACCGCGCCAGCGAGGAACGTCGTTCCTGAACGCGGCGAACCTACCACAAAAACCATCCGCTCCTCGCGGCGGTTGAGTGTCGAGAGACCGCCGGCACGCAAGCGCAGGAGGACACGCGCCGCTGAAGCTGCGTAGTTGCGCACGCCGTCCGTCAAGCGTTCGTTCCCCCCGCTCGCAGACTCGGCGTGCGCGTACTCCCCGAAGGCGCCTGCCCGATCAACATCCGTTCTCCGCGGCTCACCCTAGCGGGCGATCGGCGCGCTCGCGTAAGGAGCGTGTAATTCCTGCGGAGTGGCTAGCGCGTTCGACGGGCGTCGGAACGCCAGCCCTGCGGTGCAATCCCGGCCTGCTCAAGAATCGTCTCGAGCAGGTTGAAGGACGCCAGCACATGCTCGCGCGCGAGCTCACGCGCACCAACCGGGCTTCGTGCAGCGAGCGCATTCCAGATCGCGCGATGCTGATGCTCGTTCAAGGCGTACAGCTCGTCGATCGTCTCATCACCCGGCGCCCACACAGCCGGACCCGAAAACGTCCGTCGAGCACTCTTCGCCACGGCTTCGATGTACGGAAGGTCCGCGACCCGATAGATGATGTCGTGGAACCCATGGTTCGCTCGCATCCAATCGACCGTCAATGAGCGACGATCGGCGCCTGGACGGCGCGCCCGCAGCGAACGGGTGAGGGTTGAGAACAGCTCCTCTGCGGCAGCGAGCTCTTCGAGCTCAGCGTCGGAGATCCGCTGAGCGGCCTGCGCGGTCACAAGCGCTTCAAGCTCTGCGCGCAGAAGGAACGCCTCCCACATCTCCTCGCGCGAAAGCGTCCGAACGCGAAAGCCTCGATTGGCCTCAAAGGAGACAAGCCCGAGTGCAGAGAGGCGACGAAGTGCCTCGCGGACAGGGGTACGAGAGACGTTGTAATGCGCGGAGAGCTGCTCCTGCCGGAGCACCGAGCCAGGCGTCAGCTCGCCAGAGACAATCGCCTCTTCGATCGCAAGCGCGATCTCGTCCGCTTTGGTTCCGCCCGGGTCCACGGGCAGAGTCTAGAGCCTCCCCTGGCCGGGAAGGTTCGAGAGGTCGCGTCGCTGCGCCTCGACGGCGCTATTCGTTCGCGTGATCGCGCTCGCAGATGTCAGGGCATGTGCATTCGACCGTCTCTGCTCGAGTGAGCACGTAGACGGGCGATACACCCTGAACCCACGAGTGACCGCACGAGCAGCGAACGCGTACGCCACCGCTCGCGTTCACGAGCTGAAGCGTGGAGAGGTTCGTTCCGCTGCACCCGCAAGACGGGCACGCGAGTCGACTGCACGAGGAACCGAGACCATCGCGACCAACGACACAGCCGGGATCTTCACAACGCGAAAATCCGTGTGAGCGGCCGTACCCAGTGATCTTGAGGTGCTGCGGCGGTGTCGCGAACGTTTCGTGTGCAAGAGCCACGCTGATCTCCTTGGAAGGTCGAAGCGGATGAGGCGTCCGGGCGTCGGTTGGATCCAGAATCCACCTATCTCGGATCCAAAAAACCTACCAGGTCCCCGGTCTCTGTGATTTGAGCGTGAAATTGGACGCACCACGACCGCTCGGCTGGATCCGAGAACAGCTACTTCGTCAGCGGAGCCGCCCCAGGGGCGTCAGTGCGCTACTTGAGCGACGAGCTGACGCAGACGGCCGGAATTGCGCAGAGATGCTGCGCATCGACCTTCGCTGCAAGCCCAATCGCCTGCAGCCGTTTGGTCATGTCGAACGCGAAGACGACCCCGCCGACCACGACGTTCACTCGACCTGAACTCCTGCGCGGGACACGGGGGTGATTGCTCCGTGGTGAGGCCAATGCTTGAGGAACAGCGCAAGTCCCGTTCCGCGGCGATCGCCTTGCAGCGTTCGGAAGCTACCTCCGAACCGAACTTCGGTGATCTTCGTCGACGATGCTCCTGCCAGTCGCACGACCGCCCACGCATCGCTGGCTCGAGTCGTCCTACTCCAAAGCATCTCGATCTTGCCCGGTTCAAGCGTTCCGCCGTAGTCGGGCAGCCCCCACTTCTGCATGAACGCCGACGCCGGGACACCGAGCTTGAGCGTGACCGCGATCGTGCTCTTGCTGGTGTTGACGAGAAAGCTCGTGCGCGGCGGATTTGAGCGCACGGCACCAACCGCAGGAGCGGCAAAGAAAAGCACCGTGAGGGCGAAAGCTGCCCAGGCTGCAAAAACACCGCGGGTTTCACGGATCACGTCGTCGTCTCATCCTTGGTCGTACGTCGATTCGCGGCCGGCCGTCGCCGGGTCATACGCGTAGTGCGTCGCAGCACGACTTTACTCGTTCGCGAACCCTCATCGGCTCCCCCGCACGGGGGACAAGCGGTCGACATCTATCGCAACCTGATTGTTCCTCCTCAAGATGCACCGAGCTAGGTGGCTGCGCGAACAAATCGGCGGCCGGAGAACACTTCAACATGCAGTGGCAGACCAAAACACTCACTCAACGACGCATCGCCTAGCACCTCGGCAACGGGCCCTTGGGCGACAACGCGGCCATCACGGAGCAGTAGCGCGTGCGTTGTCGTTGGTGGGAGCTCTTCGATGTGGTGGGTTACGGTCACCGTTCCGAGCTGCGGTCGCTCAGCTACGACGGTCGCGATCGTGGCGAGCAGGAGTTCTCGACCGGCAAGATCAAGCCCCGCTGCGGGTTCATCAAAGAGGATCAGCGGGGCATCGGCCATCAAGCCGCGCGCGAGCAAGGTGCGCGCGCGCTCGCCTTCTGAGCACGAGACGAAGGTTCGCACCGCGAGATCTCCGAGCCCAACCCGCTCGAGGAGCGCGAATGCCTGGTTCACGTCGCTCTCAATTGGCTCGTCGGGAAGCAGGATCGTGCCCCCCACACCCGTCAATACGACGTCAATGAGCCGCTGCTCTGGATAGAAGCGCCGCCCGAGACCTGGCTCGATCATCCCGATCCGGCGACGCAACTCGGGCAACTGAACGTCTCCAAACCGCCCACCCAGCACCTCTACGGTTCCGGCGCTCGGCCGCAACTGGGCTCCCGCGATGCGCAGAAGCGTCGTCTTACCCGCACCGTTTGGGCCGACGATCGCCCAATGTTCACCGGCGCGCACATCCCAGCTGACGTCATCAACGATCGCTCGACGAACGCCACCTGAGGAACGCCACACCGTGACGCCCTCGAGCGCAATCAACAGGTCACCCGACATGGGGCGAGGCTACCTGGACGGAACGCAGATGAGAGTGCCGAAGTGGACTATTCTCGTGCGATGCCGTCCCATGCCACGGCGCGCCGCACTCTTCGGCGAAGCCTCTTCCCTGTCCGGCTCGCCGGTTTCCGACTTGAGGCGGGAGGAGAACGCCTCGCCCTTGTAGCGGTGGGCATTCTCGCTGGCTCAGCGGCGCTCGCAGCCGTCCTTGGCGGACGACTCGTGATGCAGGACAAGGCGCTCGCGCGCGCGACCGCCGGCCTCAGCGCCGAGAGCCGCAGCGTGCAGGTCGCATGGTTTGGGGAGTTCGGCGGCAGGTGGAGCGCGCTTGATCGCCAGGTCGTCTCACACCTCGACCGGCTCAGCGGGAATCCGCCCGCGCGCGCAATGCTCTACCGCGAATCACAGATCGACGGGCGCCTCATCAACCTTCGCGCGGCCAATGACCTTGGCCCGTACGTACGGCTGACGTCGGGGCGCCTACCTTCACCCTGCGTGCCGACGCACTGTGAGGTTGTGCAGATCGCCGGCGAAGGCCCCGTCCCTTCGACGCCACGCCTACGGCTGATTCAGGTTGGTGTCGGAACGCTCGATCCCACCGCGCCGTTCGCCGCGTTCATCCACCCGGTGCAGAACGCACAGCTCGCCCAGGCCGTCAGGTACCACACACCCCAACCATCCCCCGTGTTGCTCGCAAACGGCGTCGAGGGACTTTCCCAAACGACAGAGCTGGCCACGTTCTTCCGCTCGTACGCCTGGTTTGCGCCGCTTCGTGCGGGTGATGTTCATCCGTGGTCTGTTGGGCCGTACGCTCGCGCAGTTGCCCGCCTGCGTGCCGAGCTGACGACCGTGTCGGATCGATACGAGGTAACGGCGCCCACCGACCAGCTGACCTCTGCCGTTGCCGCGTCACGCGTGGCTGCATCGCGCCTTCTGCTGCTTGGCGGCGAGACGGCGGCCCTCCTCCTCGCGTTCACGATCCTGGCGGCGTCGGCGCTCCGCCGAGACGCAGCCGCGGCGCGTGACCGGCTGC
>CAIWTI010000084.1 GCA_903915545.1 uncultured Actinomycetes bacterium
GAGAAATGACAAGAGGCGCCTTGTGGGCGCCTCTTGTCTGGTGTTCCTCGTGTCGCCTGCGGTGCGCGTTGGGGGCAGCGGTTCCCAGTGCGCGGCCGGCGGTTTGCCGTTGGGGACGGTTAGGGGCCGCTGACTGCGGCGACGGTGAGGGTGCTGACGTACGCGCCGGCGTAGGCGTTGCCGGGGATCGTGACGTTGATTGTTGGGGTGACGGTGAAGCGACCCATGCCGGTGTTGAGGGCGCTGTTGAAGATCTTCACAGCGGCCGGTGCCGTTGCTGCGGCCGGAACAGTGACCGGGTAGGTCGTTGAGTTGGTCGGGTTGGTACAGGTACCGCCACCAACACACGAGTTCGTGACCGACGCGATCGAGCTCGCGGTCGTTGCCAACGTGTGCGAGGCACCATCGTTGAAGGTGGTCGAGGTCATCGTGAGGTTCCAGCCGGTGCCGGCACCACGCGCATCAACCATCGTCAACGGAACGGTGTAGCTAACGGTCTGATCCGACCCATCAAGCGTGTCGGAAATCGACGCTGTCGCACCATGCGACAGAGAAAGGCTGCCAGCACCCGTAACGGTTGCTGTTGCAGTGACCGTACCGGCCACCGCCGCAACCGACAACGCAAGCGCTGCCAGTGCGAGTACTGCAAGGACTGTGAGCCGCTGCCGAACCATAAGCGTGTTCTCTCTTTCAGTGAGGGGGGAAGAAAAAGCGTGTGCGCCACTTGACGCATCACCCACAATGCAACCCCCGCGTTGGAACCCAAGGCGGACCCCGGTAGGAAAACGGGCTGTACCGAAACCGGGTGAAACGCTCCCGATACCGGTATCGCAAGTTCGGTATCGCCCCCCGGGGCACGCGGCGGACAAATCCCGGTGCCATCCGGGCCGCCCCGACCTACGCTTTCGCCATGGTCTCGCTGCACACCCACACCCCCCACACCCACGACGTTCACGCCGGTGATCTCCTCCACCACGGCATAGCTCCCGTCGTCGTCGCCTCAGCGCTCGCACTCGCGGCAGGCCCTGCTCACGCCGGCGAACCCATCCATCTGAGCCTCGCGGCTGGCCACCTCACCGTCGCGGCGCCTGCGGTCACCGCGGTGGTGGGCGAGCAGATTCATGCCGCGGTTGTCGTTCGCGACGCCCGCGGCACGGGGAAGGGCTGGACAGTGACGCTCACGGCACCACCAGGGCTCAAGGTTGCGACGATCGCAGCGGCCTGTGCACCGAACTCGACCTGCACCCTGCCATCCGAAATCGACGCAAACGGCACATCGATCGTTCATGCGGCACCGGGAACGGGAATGGGTGCCATCAAGATCGCCGTCACGTTCGCTCCGCTTCCCGCAGGCACGCACGCTGGGCCTGTCAGGTTCGGCGTCGTCCCCTTCGTCACGTAGGAGAGACCCGGCCGAAGTCGCTTGTATGATCGCCCGCTGTGAGGCGAACAGAGTCTTTGCGCAGCGCGCGAGGCCCATGGGCCGAGCGGGCTACGCGGCTCGGCCTCGCCGCGTTCATCGGGTACGCCCTCCTCTCGCTCCTCCTCTTCGGCAGCCATCTCTTGGCGAGCGGCGATCGGTACGTCGGATCGAACGACGATCCGCAGATCTTCATCTGGAGCTTCGGCTGGGCAGCGCATGCACTCGCGCACGGGCACAACCCTCTGCTCACAGACGCGATCTGGGCCCCCTCCGGACTCAATCTCGCCTGGGTGACAACAACGCCTGCGCTCGGGATTCTCTTCGCCCCGTTGACGTGGCTCTTCGGCCCGATTGCCGCCTACAACACCGCTGCGATCCTGATGCCCGCAACGGCGGCGTGGACGATGTTCCTCCTCTGCCGCTCGCTCACACACCGAACGTGGCCGTCGGCCTTCGGCGGATATCTCTTCGGCTTCTCGAGCTACGTGTTTGGCCACATGACGGGCGAACTGCACCTGACAAGCGTGTTCTTGCTGCCGCTCCTCGTGCTCGTGACCGTGCAACACGTCAGGGGCGAAATCAGCAACCGGAAGGTGGTGCTCCAAGCGGGTGTGCTTCTTGGTGCCGAGCTGTATCTCTCCACCGAAATCGCCTTCACGCTCACGCTTGCTCTGATCGGCGCTCTCATCGTCGCGTACCCAACCCTGCCGGCGTTTCGCACGCAGCTCCGCGACACAACGTTGCGGCTGCTCGGCGCTTACGCCGTTGGCGGTGTCGTCGCCTCACCACTCCTCTACTACGCGCTTCGCGACTTCCGGAGCTCGGGGTACCAACCGCCCGACCAGTACCTGGCCGACGTCGCAAACCTCGTCATCCCGACGCACTTCGCGCTGGTCGGAGCTGGGTGGGCTGGGCACATCGCCCGACACTTCCCAGGCAACAGCAGCGAGCAGGGCTCCTACATCGGCCTGCCGCTTGTGCTCATCGGCCTTCTGTACGCCGGTCGGGCGCTGAAGACACCGGTCGGCCGCTTCCTCATCGGCTTCTTCGCGCTCGCCACGATCGCCTCGTTCGGCCCGCACGTGATCGTCGCCGGGCACCGCCTGCTCCCGATCTTGACGCCATTCGGCCACGACACGTTGCCGATCCCTGGGAAGGGCTCGAAACACGTGCCGCTGTTCGACAACACCCTGCCGATCCGCTTCTCGCTCTTCGCGTCAATCGCCGTGGCCGTCGCGGGTGCCCTATGGCTTGCCCGACCGCGCGCGACGTCGAAACGCTTTGGAGTGGCGATCATCGCGGCGGTCGCGCTGTTGCCAAACCCGGGAGCAGGTGTGTGGTCGACGCGGTACGCAATACCGCCGTTCTTCACCTCGTCTGCGTACAAGGGGTGCCTGAGTCCGCGCGACATCGTGCTGCCGCTCCCGATCGGGTTTGGCGGGCAGGCGACACTCTGGCAAGCAACCGACTTCGACTTCCGCATGGCTGGTGGCCGCCTCCAGACCTCACCCCCGTCGGTGTTTCTTCACCCGCCAGACATCGCCCAGATCTCGGTCGGCTACCCGCCTGTCGCGAACCAAACGGCACTACTGCGCGGCTACATCGCCACGAAGGGCGTCACAACCGCCTTCGTCGACCTACGTAGCGCATCGACTTGGGCACCCTCGCTCGATGCGATCGCGCCAGGCCACGACGTCGGTGGAATCAGGTTCTACCGCTTCTCGGGAACCGCCCCGGGCTCCTGCCCTGCCTGAGTCGTCGCGGTCGACGTCCCGTCGAGAACCTCGCGCACGGCACGGGCAAGATCACCCGGGGAGAACGGCTTCGACAGGACACGCACCTGCTCGCGATCGACCCCACGTCGCCCAAGGACGTCGTCGGAATACCCCGACATGAAGAGCAGTGGCATCCCCGGCCGGAGCTCCTGAACCCGCGCTTCGAGCGCGGCCCCAGCAAGACCCGAGACGATCGCGGCCGAGACGACGATGTCGAACGCACCCTCTCCCGTCTCCATCAGGCTCACAGCGGCGTCACCGGAGGTCGCCTCGGTCACGCGGTAGCCGCATAGACCCAGCACCTCAACAAGCTTGTGGCGAAGCGCCTCGTCCTCCTCAACCAGCAGGACAGCTTCGTCGCCTCGTGGCAGCTCGTCTATGACATAGGAGTCCCGTCCGCCGCCGCCGTCGGCCGCCACGCGCGGAAGGTAGATATCGAATCGCGATCCGGAGCCTGGCGCACTGTCGACAACGACGAATCCGTTGGCGTTCTTGACGATCCCGTCGACCACCGACAGGCCCAGACCCGACCCTTCACCCGGCCCTTTTGTGGTGAAGAAGGGATCAAACGCCCTCTCTCTGACCTCGTCGGACATCCCAACACCTGTGTCGGCGACGGACAAGACGACGTATGAACCGGGAAGGCCGACGGCAACTCCCGGCGGAAGCCCTTCAGCAATCGTCTCCACGCGCGTTGCGATGGTGAGAACCCCACCCTCGGCCATCGCCTGGAGCGCGTTCACCGAAAGGTTTACGAGAACCTGGCCAAATTGGCCACGGTCGATGAGTGCGCAGTCACCGTTTCGCGCAACGTCAGTCGTAAACGCAATGCGACCGCCAATCAATCGGCGCAGGAACGGCTCGGACTCGAGAACGAGATCGCCGAGGTCGACCACCTCGGGATTGGCCGCCTGCTCGCGGCTAAAGAGGAGCAGCTGACGTGTCATCCTCCCCGCGGCCACAACCGCGTCTTGGATTGCCCTGATCTGTCGAACGGCGGCGTGATCGTCGTCAAGGCGACGCAACGCGAGATCACTCGACGCGCTCATCACGGTCAAGAGGTTGTTGAAGTCGTGTGCGATACCCGCCGCGAGTCGACCGATGTCCTGCACGCGCTCGGCGCGATGAAGCCGCTCCTCAAGCAATTCACGCTCGGTGACGTCAGCGAGACTCGTCACCCACCTCGTGACCGTGCCGCTCGCATCACGAACAGGTGCGAGATAGCCATCGGCGATCACCACGCTGCCATCAGGCCGATGCCGCGTGACTTTCCCCGACGTGGTTCGACCTTCGCGAATTGCCGCGGCGATTGACTCGCGCAAAGCAGGTGCGATATCGGGGCTCGTTAAGAAGGGCGGCGGCTTGCCGAGGAGTTCCGCCGCAGGAACCCCGATGAGCTTCTCCATCCCGGGGTTGACGTAGGTCACGCGCAGCCCGTCGGGTGCCACTTCTGAGATCGAGATTCCCTGCTGCACGCCGAAGATCGCTTCGTCGCGAACGCGAAGCTCGGCACGCTCCTGCTCAAGCTCAAGGCGCCGCGCCACCGCCGAAACACCGAAGCCAAATGAAGCGACGATCTGGTGAAACGCTTCGACGACGTCCGCAGTGAGCGACTGACCTTCGTCCGTGAAGACCCCAAGGACGTACTCGGAATGATCATCGCCAAACGGAAATGCCCGACTTGGCCCCGGTGAGTCAGAGGCGTCGGGGTGCATGTTGATGAGCTCGCTCTTGCCCGGAAGATCGCCCGCGCTCGCGACGGCGCGAATCTCACCCGCGCGTCGCTCCGAGACGACCGCGGCCCGGAACTCGCCGATGCCCACGATCACCTCGCACGCCTGTTGGAACATCTCCTCGACGGTCTTTGCTTCGACGACGGCGCGGACAACCAGCGTGAACATCGCGTAGAGGCGGCTGCGCTCCACGAGGGCTGCTTCGACTTGATGCGCCACGGTGACGTCTTCGGTGAGCACCGCCAAGCCGACTTGAACACCGTCGATCACAATCGGATCGATCGTGTACGACCAGGCGCGCGGCCGCTCGCCGTTGGCGCCAGGGCCAGGCGTTGTGGTGATGCGAATTCGTTCGCCCTTTGCCGCTGCGCGGTAGAGGTCGGCGATCTCGGGCCACCGATCGGGAAGTACCTCTTCGAGCGTTCGCCCAAGCGACTCGGAGATCGGCACCCCCGTGAGCTCGGCCATCCGTTCGTTGCCCCAAAGCACATGGAACGACTGATCGAAGATGCAGAGCCCTCGCGAAGAAGCCGCCGTGAGAACACCGTGGCCTGCGTCGATGATCTCGCCGACGCTTGGCGACGTCCCCGACTGCACTCCGTGGCCGCTCATGGATTGAACACCCCCAGCCTTTCTGAACCGCACGATACTCCGTACGACACGACGGCATGATCGTCGGCGGGACGCGCGTCGGCAGTGGGAATTAATACGGATCTGAGGTAGCGCAGCCGGGATGCCGTCGTGGTCGATATCGGTAGCCGACAGACCACGGCCGGGCGCAGAGAAATACCTCGACCGGGGTGTCACTACCCCCGCCACGGGTAGCAGGATCCGCCAACCGGGGCCTCGCACACCCCGCCAACGGCCCCTCTCGACACGAGTTTCGGGGTGCTGAAAGCACCGCGATAGGGATGCGAATTACCACGCCATAGCGGGGTCTTGCAACACGGTTGCCGGAATATCGGAACGGCCAATCTGGATCGACAGTGGGGTCATGACCACCAAGACCCTCAGCCAGCTCGCCACCACCGTCGCAGCCGCTGCTCTCCTCCTCGCAAACGCAGCAACAGCAACAGGCGCGACCGTTCCCACCATGCTCTTCCAGGGTGGGACGAAGGCGGAACAGGCTCAGGTGATCAAGGCTCTCGCTGCCTCCACCTTCGACTGGCGGCTCCTCCCCCAGACGGTCACTGTGCACATCGCAAACTACGGCAGCTCCTATGCCACCGCTGGCGACGTCTACCTTGACGCTCAGCTCCTCGACTCCGGCACCTTCGCGTGGGGCGTCGTGCTCCACGAGTTCGGTCATCAGGTCGACTTCCTCGTTCTCCCGCAGACCGGCCGCGACCAGCTCGACCAACTCCTCGGCGGCGTCGCTTGGAACGGCGGCCAGACCACCGCCCACGACCAGATCGGTGCCGAGCGCTTCGCCTCTGTCTTCGCGTGGACGTACTGGCAGAACGCAGAAAATGCGATCTCCCCCAAGCAGGCGAGCGAAGCAGCCGCAGCGACCCCTGCCGCGTTCCAGGCAGCACTTGCCACCGCCCTCGGCGTGACGACAACCACCGCTCCAGTCCGCGCCCTCAAGGTAGCCACCGCACTGACGGTGAGCCATACCGGGCTCGGCCTCACGATCACGAAGGCGGCTGCGAAGACGACAACCACAAACGCACCAGCCCTCGCAGCCCCGGCCGCGAAGGCACCAGTCGCCTAAGCGATTGGTGCTGACGCTTCCGGCGTCTCGCGACCATCAAGGAGCGTGCGGATGCGACGTGCGAGATCTTCCGGAGCAAACGGCTTTTCGATAAACGGGAAGTCGTCCCGCGCGACACCCCACCGCTTCAGCACCTCGTCGGGGTATCCCGACATGAACAGGATCTTCGCCTGCGGCACCTCGTCGGTCAGTCGTGCGGCGAGTTCGCGCCCAGAGACGCCTGGCATCACGACGGCAAGAACCATCAGGTCGAGCGCATGGTTATGGCGTCTCGCGAGCTCCAGCGCCTGATCACCGTTTACCGCCTCGGTCAATGAGTACCCACACAGGGTGAGGACTTTGGCGAGCTTTGCTCGGAGATCGCCGTCTGGCTCAACAAGCAGGACCCGTTCGGTTCCCATTGGGAGATCATCGTCCCGCTGGTACGCGCCGACTGGTGCTTCTTCCTCGATACGCGGGAGCACGATCCGGAACGTGGTTCCTTTGCCGATGACCGAGTCGAACGTGATCTTTCCACCGGCCCGCGTGACGACGCCTTCGACAACGGCAAGGCCGATACCCGTGCCTTCGCCTGGCCCTTTCGTGGTGAAGAACGGCTCAAAAACACGTGGCCGAACCGACTCGTCGATGCCCGTCCCGGTGTCTTCAACCTCAAGCACGACGTACGCTGCGCCGTCGTCCGCCGCCGGGCCTTCACCATCGGCAGCGCGCGATTCGCGCGTCCGGATGCGCAGCTCACCGCCCGTGGGCATGGCATGCGCCGCGTTCACTGCCAGGTTCACGATCACCTGTTCGAGCTGGCCGCGATCGGCTCGCACCAATCCGGCGTCAGGGGCAAGCGTCGTCGTTACCGCGATTCCGTTGCCAATCAGCCGCGCCAGCAGACCTTCCATCTCAACGACGAGCAGCGAGACATCGATCGGTTCAGGGTGCACGGACTGCTGTCGCGAGAAGAGGAGCAACTGGCGCGTGACTCGGCTGGCGCTCTTCACCGCGTCCTGCACGGCGAGCACCTGTCGCTTTGCCGGGTGCTCGTCATCAAGCCGACGGAGCGCGAGATCGGCAGACGCGCTCATCACGGTGAGCAAATTGTTGAAGTCGTGCGCGACACCTGCGGCAAGGCGGCCGATCGCCTCAACACGCTGCGAGTGCTGGAGCTGCTCCTCCATGATCCTCGCCTCGGTCTTGTCGTTCACGATCGTCACCCACTGCGACCCGATGCCCTCGGGCCCTGAAAGCGGCGACTGGAACACGTCTGCCCAAAACGTTGACCCGTCCTTGCGATAAAGCAGCACTTCGGCTGTGGTGCCCACGCCGGAGAAGAGACTCTCCTCGAGCTGACGCGATGTTTCCGGATCGGTGTTCGGACCACGAAACTCTGGCGTTGTCTCACCAAGGACTTCGGCCGCCGTGTACCCCGTGATCTCTTCGAACGCATGGTTGGCGTAGAGCACGCGGTACCCATCCGCGATAGAGCTCGTGATCACGATGCCCTGCGAGACGCTCTCGATCGCGTGGTTACGCATCCGAAGCTCCTCGTGCTCGCGTAGCAGCGCCTCCTTCTGAGCCATGGC
The DNA here is from genome assembly GCA_903915545.1 of uncultured Actinomycetes bacterium. GTDB lineage: Bacteria > Actinomycetota > Thermoleophilia > Gaiellales > Gaiellaceae > PALSA-600. The sequence continues at coordinate 8,220 of CAIWTI010000084.1, forward strand.
CTGGACGCTGAGTGAGAGAATCGGGACGATCTCTTGGAGCGTTGCGAGCATGGCGGGGGTGAAGTACCCAGCCCCTTCCGCATAGAGGCTAAGCACCGCCTTGACGACGCCACCGTCAAGAATCGGAAACGCCGCGGCCGCGCCCATCCCGGATTGGAGGGCAAGGTCGTGCCATGGAGTCGTCATCGAAGCACCGACGAAATCGTTGACGACCGTCCACATCCCATGGCGCACCGCTCGTCCCGTGGGTCCGTGCGACCGCGGGTCGTCATCAGCCGTGGTCACGACGAGGTGCTCGGCGTAGCCGCCGTCATCGCCGTGGGCCGAGACCAACCGAACGATCCCGTCGTCCGGCACACCGATCCACGCCCAGCGAAAGCCACCGACATCCACCGCGATTCGACAGATCTCGGGGAACAGCTCGTCGGTCGAGCGACTCCGCGTGACTGCGCGGTTGGTGTGCGCGAACATCGTGTTGAGTCGCGTGATGAGACGAAGCTCTTCGCGAACGCGCTCGTCCTCGGTGGCATCGCGAACATAGACGCACGTGCCGTGCTGGACGCCATCGAAAACGATCGGCACGAGATTGAGCGACCACGTCTTCGGCACGCCGTGGATTTCTGTGTCAGTTGTAACGCGACGGTCAGAGATCGCTTCGCCCTTTGCGGCGCGTCGAAACTCATCGCCGAGAAGCCTCCACCCAAGCGGCGTGATCTCCTCCACGGTCTTGCCGACGTGCTCCGGCGCCATGAGACCAGTCATCGCGCCGACCTGCTCGTTCGCCCAGAGACAGCGGAACTGCTGATCGATCACCGCGTTGCCGCGCACCGAGGTGGCCGCGAGAATGTCGCGGCCAGCAGAGATGATGGCCGCATCGTCGATCGGTGGGTCAACGCGCTCAGCGTTCATAGCGAGATCTTTTCCTCGCGCCGATCCGTCGACAACCGCGGAAACCCGAAGTTCGCTACTTGATCAGCGATTGCCGAATCGCGAGCGCAACTGCCTGCGTTCGGTTGTCGGCGTGGAGACGCTCGACCGCGTGCTGCACATGCGCCCGCACCGTTTCGGGCGAGATGAAGAGCTCCTCGGCAATGTGCTTGTACTCCTTGCCGTCGGCAAGGAGGCGGAGGATGCTTCGCTCGCGGTCAGTGAGCGCGGTGAGGCGACCAGTGGCATGGCCGCTCGCTAGCGCCCCACCGAGCACCGCATCCACGTACGTGCCGCCGTTTTGGACGACATGAATCGCGCGCACGAGATCGTCGAGGGGCGCTCCCTTAAGAACAAATCCACGAACGCCAATATCCACTGCCTCCACAAGGTCGGCCTCGTCGCCAACGCCGGTGTAGAGAATGATCGCGGTGTTCGGTGCCGCGCTCGCTGCTTCGCGCGCGACTTCGATACCCGTCATCTTCGGCATCGAGATGTCGAGCACCGCGAGTGGAGGCTGCATACGGGTGAGCTTGTCGAGCGCCTCGGCACCATCGACGGCACGGGCAGCGATCTCAAAGCCCTCTTCCTCGAGGTACTCGCACACGGCGCGGAGAACGGCGGGGTGGTCGTCAGCGACGAGGCACGACGAACTGGCAAACGCTTCGCGTTCCGCTGAACCCGTCACGGCTGCACGACCCCTACAGAATCAATTACCCGACACATGCGACTACTGCCTCCGCTGCTTTGCAGGAAGGTGTAGCACCCTTTGCAGCGGTTTTGTGCAAGAACCGCAAGCGTTGGCTTAGCGGTGTTCGCCGCGCACAACCTGATACGCAAGCCCACCGACCGAAGTCCCGACAATTGGGGCAAGCAGGTACAGCCAGATCGCATGGAAGTTGCCCGACACGATTGCGGGGCCGAGCGAGCGAATTGGATTCATCGAGGCGCCCGTGACGGGGCCGCCAAACAGCGCGTCAAACGCGATCGTCGCGCCAACAGCAATCGCTGCAGCTTCACCAACCGCCCGCGTGTCGGTCGCCACAGCGAGCACGACGAACATCAGGAAGGCGCTCAGGATGACCTCAAAGAGGAACGCCTGTCCTTGTGATCCGCTGGGCAATGTCGCGCCGATCGACGCGATGTTTCCAAGCGAGGCCCGGAGCACGGCGGCCGCAGCGACCGCTCCGATGAGCTGCGCGGCCCAGTACGCGAGCACGCGCGGCCACGGGAAGTGACGGGTCAGCGCGAACGCGAACGTAACCGCGGCATTGAAATGCGCACCCGAGACGTGCCCGGTCGCGTAAATCATCGCAGCGATCACAAGCCCGAAGGTCAGGGCGACACCTACATGGCCGAGCTGGTGGGTCTTGGCGTCGACCATGATCGCTCCGCATCCCGCGAACACGAGTGCGAAGGTTCCGATCACTTCGGCGAGGAGCGCGCGGAGAAGAGGTGCCTGCATCCGCGGGAGCCTAGCCACTCCGGCTAGGAGCCGAGCAGGTCTTCGACGAGCGCCTGGACGCGACGGTCGATGTCGTCCCGGATGATGCGCACGCTCTCAATCCCCTGGCCGGCAGGATCTTCGAGCGCCCAATCCTCATAGCGCTTGCCGGGATAGATCGGGCAGGCGTCGCCACAACCCATCGTGATCACCACGTCGGCCGCGCGCACAACCTCGTCGGTGAGCGGCTTCGGAAATGCCTCGGTGAGATCGACGCCGATCTCCGCCATTGCTTCGATGACGGCTGGGTTGACCTCCTCCGCCGGCGCGCTACCTGCCGAGCGAACGTGGATGCGCCCATCAGAGCGAAGGGTGACGAGCCCCGCTGCCATCTGGCTGCGACCGGCGTTGTGCACGCAGACGAAGAGCACTTCTGGCTGTTCCTTGACGATCATTTCCTGCGACTGCGCGAGTGCCTTGAGCCGTTCACGCGCGAAGCGATGTGCGAGGACGGGGACGTAGACGTTGATCCGCGATCCTCCGAGCATGTCGAGCGACTCACCGATGTAACGCTCGATGGTCTCGGCCGAAAAGATCCCCTCGAACTCCCGCTTGAGCCCGTCGGCGGCTTGCCGAACGAAGTTGCGCGTAACTGGATCAAGTGCTTGCGACATGCCTACTCCCTCGATATCGATGACGGTCGATGTGAGGAGTGTGGCGTGGATATCGACGCCTGTCAATATCGATGCGTGTAAATATATGGATGTGAAGGCGCTCACTGTCCTCCCACCCGATTGCCCGCCGCTCCTTGCTGAACCACTCGACGCTGCGGACGCCGAAGCGCTCGCGCGCGCACTGAAGGTGCTGGCCGATCCAGCGCGGCTCAGGATTTTGAGCCTGATCCAGGCCCAGCCGAGCGGCGATGCCTGCGTGTGCCACCTCACCGAGCCGCTCGAGCTCACTCAGCCCACGATCAGCCACCACTTGAAGGTGTTGCTTGAAGCGGGCCTCGTGGAACGCGAGCAGCGAGGGAGTTGGGCGCACTTTCGTGTTGTGCCCGAGAAGCTCCGCGCCCTCGCGGCGTTTCTCGCCTAGGCGAGCGCGGCCCGCAGGCGACCGATCGCCTCGGGAATCAGCCGGTAGTAGCTCCACGCGCCACGCCGCTCGCTCTCGACGAGCCCGGCATCGCGCAGGAGCTTCAGATGGTGCGAGACGGTGGGCTGCGACAGCTCGAACACATCGGTGAGGTCGCACACGCAGCACTCGCCTGCGGCGAGTCGATTGACGATCGCGACGCGCGTTGGGTCGCCCAGCGCCTTGAACGTCGCGGCGAGCTCGGTGGCAGCGCCCGGCGACATCGCTGGTGCTCCTGGCGGGCAACAGAGCGGTTGGATGACAGGCAGCTGCTTCATTGACGAACATCAATATAGCGGCTAGCTTCTTCATCGATGTCTATCGATGAAGGGAGGTTCGATGAGCGCGAATCAGTGTGAATGCGATTGCTGCAAGGGCGGCAACTGCTGCTAGCGGAGGCACGAGGGACGCGACCGGCCGGCGCGTCTCCTCCACCTTCATGCAGCGAAGGACGTCGATATCGACGTCAACTCCGCGAACTCACAAAGGAATACCCCCAACGGGATTCGAACCCGTGCCGCCGGCGTGAAAGGCCGGTGTCCTAGGCCACTAGACGATGGGGGCGCGCAGAGAGCGTAGCGTCCCCCACCGTCCTGGGCCGAAGGTGCTGGTTACGCAGTGGTAGTGCGGGCGCCCATTGCGGAGCGCCAACCGTCGCGTGCGATCTGTCCGGCGATCACGACGACAACGATCGCGAGCATCCCATGGAGCGCATGCGTGCTCGGCGAATTACCCATGTTCTGGGCGAACGAGATCTGGAAGAAGCCGGTGAGCAGCAGCAGCGCCGCGACACCGATGCGCCGCCAGTTGCGCCAGTACCCGACCGCAGCCGTCAAAAAGACGAGGAACTCGACAGGCGGCGCGAGGTCGCCCAGCGACTTGTGCGTCGAGAGCGCGTGTGCGTCACCGAAGATGAACTTCGAGATCAGGTAGACCTGAACCGCAATCACAACGAGCACGCCGACGGCGGCAAGCGGATGGACGACGCGGGCGAGACGGGCGAGGGCGCTCACGCGCAGACCTCGGAAGAAGCGGTGTGCATGTGGATAGAGACTCCTGTTTGTGTTGAGGGGGAGAGGCCGAATCCCGAGCGTACGGGCCGATCGTTAGAGCCAAATGAGAATAGGTGGCGAGACGCGTGCCTTCTTCGCGACAATCGACCGATGGCTGTCCGAGTTGCGCGTTCCGACGATTTCGATGCTGCTGCGGCATTCCTGATCGCGCACTCGCGCGACGTCCACGGGGTCGCGGAAGTTGACGCGGCGATCTTGCGCGTCGCGTGGGATCTGCCGGGGTTCGACGTCGAGCGCGACAGCTGGATTGCTGAGAACGGCGGTGCCATAGTCGGCTACGCCGCCGTCACGGCAGGCGGTGTCCTGACATTGGCTTCTACAGATGCGACGGTCGCAGCAGAGCTTCTAGGCGCGGCACGAGTTCGGGCGAGCGCGCGTGGTGACGCCGCGCTGCAGATCCTTGTCACCGATCACGACCGGGGGACGGAAGCGGCAGTTTCGTCGTTCGGCTTCACGCGTCAGCGTTCAGTCACCCGGATGTGGGTGGGGCTCAGCGACCTTCCCGCGCCGACCGCTCTACCCGACGGCATCACACTGCGCACCTACGTCCCGAGCGATGCCGTGACCGTGCACGCGCTCCTCGACCGTGCGTACGAGACGTGGGACACCGAGTACATGCGGATCAGCCACGACGACTGGGTTGCGTGGATGACAAACGACCCCGAGTTCGATCCAACGGTTTGGTTCCTCGCCGAGCGTGGCGGTCATCTCGTCGGCTGCTCGCTCTGGTGGTCGTCAGGCTGGCTCAAGGACGTGGCCGTCGAGATCAGCGAGCGGGGCAACGGCCTCGGCCGCGCCCTCGTGTTGCACGGGCTGCATGAGCTCGCCGCACGCGGAATCGCAAGCGCTGGCCTGAAGGTCGATGGTGCGAACCCGAGCGGTGCAATCGCGTTGTACGAGAGCCTCGGGTTCACCCCGGTGCGTATCGAGACCCTGTGGTCGCTCTCTCTCGAGGCAGGCGACCCGCTTTAGGCGGTGCCGCGCCGCACGATCTGAACACCCCACGCCTCACCTGAGGCGAAGAGCGCGTCGGCATCAACCTCATCGGCCCAGCCGATGAAGTGGCGCTCCGGGTTCGCGTCCGTCGATCCGTAGACCGCGGCGCGTCCGCCGTCGAGCGGCTTCAGCGGGTCGTCGCCTCGCTCAAGCGCCGCGAGACGCTCCTCGACCGCCGACCCTTCTGCATAGCCCTTACCCATGACTTCAGTATTGCCCCTTCGACTACCGTGCCGACGTCCGCGACGTACCCTTGTCGCGCGAGGGCCGGTAGCTCAGTTGGCAGAGCAGGGGACTTTTAATCCCAAGGTCGTGCGTTCGAGCCGCACCCGGCCCATGTACTTGACACCCCTACTCCGAACACCGTGAGAATCCGGTGAGCGTGTTCCCACGCCACCAGCTGGCCGTTCGTGGCAGAGTCCTCACAGATGGTTCGAGAACGCGCGACGGCAGGCCCGAAGCGCCGAGGTAGCTGGCTCCGTGCTGTCTGCTTTTGCGGAGCAGTCGCGACCGTCGCCTATTCAGCGACCGCCTTCGCGGCAACGCCGACACTCCATGAGCGTGTTACCGGGCAGTTGCCCGCGGCGCTCCAAGATCCGTCGACCGCCGTCGCTGCAGGGAAGGTCTTCCTGCTCGGAGGCCTCACCGCAGCCGACACGTCAACCGACCAGATCGTTGTCGCGACTCCAACCGGCGCACACGTCGGCGGACACCTTCCCTCGCCCCGTCACGACACTGCGGCGGCGACGCTCAGCGGCACCGTCTTCCTCTTCGGCGGAGGCAACGCAACCCAGATCGACGAGATCGTCCGGATCAACCCACACACCGGCGCGACCGCGATCGTCGGGCATCTCCCAGCCCCGAGTTCCGATTCGTCGGCGACTGCGATCGGCAACACCGCCTACATCGTCGGTGGCTACACCGGCACGCGCTGGCTCGACACGATCATCGCTTGGCGGCCAGGACACGCGGCCAAGGTCGTCGGCCACCTTCCAGCCGCCCTCCGCTACGCGGCTGTCACGGCAGTCGGCGGGAAGGTCATCGTGGCGGGCGGCTCGCTTGAGGACGGTTCAGCCAGTGCCACGGTGCTGGCTTTTGATCCCGCAACCGCACGCATCACGCGCATCGGAAACCTGCCGGCACCGACAACGCACGCGGCAGCGGCAGCACTCGGTTCGACCGCCTATGTAATCGGCGGTCGCGGAGCAGTCACCGGAACGGTGGTCTCGACGATCATCGCGATCAACATTTCAACGCATCGCATCAGCAACGCAGGCCACCTAATCGCCGCCACGTCCGATCTCGCCGCCGCAACGATTGGGAACCGCATCCTCATCGCGGGCGGCAAGACATCCTCGGGGACGCAGTCAACGATCGGCGTCCTTACGCCCACACCAGCCCGCGCAACCGCGAGCGCCAGAACCCTCGCAACGGCGGCACCCAACGTCTACGGCCACGACGGCGCCGGAATGCTCACGGGAGCTGCGCGCTTCGCGACCCCGCGGATCTACGTTCCGAACAGCCAAGGGAACACCGTCGACGTGATCGACCCGAAGACGTACAAGATCGTCGGCCACTTCGCGGTCGGTCAACTGCCTCAGCACATCGTCCCAGCGTGGGATCTCAAGACGCTCTACGTGACGAACGACCTCGGGAACTCGCTCACCCCGATCAACCCGCGGACGGGCAAGCCTGGGGCAACCATCCCCGTCGACGACCCCTACAACCTGTACTTCACACCGAACGGGAAGTACGCGATCGTCGTCGCCGAACGTCTCCACC
>CAIWTI010000085.1 GCA_903915545.1 uncultured Actinomycetes bacterium
CGACCTGCTCTGGGTCACGGTTGCAATGGCGGGCGCGCGGTCGCTCGCCATGGCACTAAACCGTCTGATTGACGCCGGCATCGACGCACGCAACCCTCGCACGGCGGGCCGCGAAATCCCATCGGGGCAGTTGAGTCCCGCGATGGTGACGGCGTTCTGCGTGGCATCCCTGGCGATCTTTCTCGTCGCGGTGTGGCAGCTCGATCCGCTCGTTCGCTGGCTTTGGCCGATTCCCGTCGTCGCCTTCGTTGTCTATCCGTACCTCAAGCGCTTTACGTGGCTCTGCCATCTGTGGCTCGGAGCGGTTGACGGGTTGGCGCCGGTCGGTGGTTGGGTTGCCGTGAAGGGGACGTTGCCGTGGCAGGCCTGGGCGCTTGGCGGAGCCGTGGCGCTCTGGGTTTCAGGGTTCGACCTGTTCTACGCCCTCTTTGATGTCGAGATCGATCGCGAGCAGGGCCTGCACTCGTGGGCGGTGCGCTTTGGCGAGCGCGGGGCATTCTGGGGTGCCCGTCTGATGCACCTCGCGACGGTTGCGCTGCTCGTGCTCGCGGGGCTCGGACTGTCGGTTGGTATCGCCTACTGGCTGGGTGTGGCAGCCGTTGCCGCGCTCCTCGCGTACGAGCATTCGCTTGTTCGGCCCGGCAATTTGAAGCGCCTCGACGCCGCGTTCTTCACGATGAACGGCGTGATCAGCGTCGCGTTCTTCGCCTTCGTTCTCGCTGACGTCGCGTAGCGCAACGGCGCGCGGCGGTACCGTTCGCGGCCATGGTCTCTGCCCGCAACCTCTCCAAGCGGTACGACACGCGTCGCATCTTCGACAAGGTCGACATCGACCTCGACGAGGGCGGCTTCCTGCTCGTCACCGGTCCTAACGGTGCGGGGAAGACGACGTTGCTGCGTGTGCTCGCGGGACTTGCGGCACCGACGAGCGGCGAGCTCGTGTTGCCCGTTCGCGGTGAGATCGGCTACCTGGGGCACGAGCCCCTCGTCTACAAGCAGCTCACACCGCGCGAAAACCTGACGCTTTTCGGCCGCCTCTACCGCGTTCCCGATCGCGAGCAGCGCATCAAGGCGCTCCTTGAACGCTTCGCACTCTGGGACGTGCGTGACAAGGCTGTGGCGACCTTCTCTCGCGGAATGCAGCAGCGGCTTGGCCTTGGGCGGGTGCTGCTGCACGAGCCGAAGCTGCTGATTCTCGACGAGCCCTTCAACGCCCTCGATACGGCGGGTGCCGCCTTGCTTGATGAGGAGCTCGCGACACGCTCAAGGCGGGCGGTCGTTGTTGCCACCCACGATCCAGGGCGCGTCGAAGGACTCGCAACGGAAAGGCTCGCATTCACATGAGGTACCTCTCCGACGTGGCAGCGCTGGCGCGCAAAGATCTCCTGCTCGAGCTCCGGGCGAAAGAGACGATCCCCGCGATGCTGCTCTTTGTTCTTTCGGCGCTCACGATCTTCCACTTCGCGATTCCGCGCGGATCGAGTGATGTGGCGGCGCTTGGATTGCTCTGGGTCGCGATCGTCTTCACGTCGCTCCTCGGGCTCACTCGGGCGTTTGTCCCCGAGCGCGAACAGGGGCTGATGGACGCCCTGATCATGGCGCCTTGTGATCGCAGCACGATCTGGCTTGCCAAGACCCTTTCGGTGATCGCGTTCCTCGGCGTTGCCGAAGTGGTCGCACTTCCTGCGTTCACGCTGTTCTTCTCCGGGCTCAACCTGAAGACGGTCGCGGCGGTCGTGCTCGCCGACATCGGGATCGCGTCGGTTGGGACGTTGACCGGAGCGATGGCGGTCGCCGGGAACGCGCGCGAGCTGATTCAGCCGCTGCTTTTCCTGCCGCTTTCGATCCCGGTGATCGTGGGTGGAATCGGTGCGAGCGCCACCGCTGGGCCGAAGTTCCTGCTCTTCCTGGCCCTCTACGACGCGGTGTTTGTCCTGCTCTCCTGGGCCGCGTTCGACTTCGTCGCAGCAGAAGCCTGAGCCGGGAGGCCGCTCCCGGTCTACGATTGATGGCGAAGTGAGTGAAAAACTCGCCATCCGTCTGCCCGCGCTTGTCGGGCTCGCAACTGCCCTGATCGCACTCGCGATCGTCGCCGTCTTCTTTTGGGCGCCGAGCGATGCCGACCAAGGGCTGTCGCAGCGCATCTTCTACTTCCACGTGCCGATCGCACTGACGGGCTACGCGTGCTTCGGCTGGGGTGCCTGGAAGGCGCTACGGCTGCTGTGGAAGGACGACCCGGATGCCGACCTCGAGAGCTACGTCGCGATCCACCAGGGCGTGATCTTTGGCTCGCTGACGCTGATCACCGGCTCGATCTGGGCGAAGATTTCGTGGGGCGTGTGGTGGGTGTGGAGCGACGATCAGCTGGTGCTGTTCCTCGTCCTCTTCCTCTTCTACTGCGCGTACTTCATGCTGCGCTACTCGGTCGATCCCGGACCGCAGCGCGCCAACCTAAGCGCGGTTTACGCCCTCTTTGGGGTTGTCCTCATCCCCGTGTCGTTCCTTGCGATCCGCCTTTCGCATAGCTTCATCCACCCGGTGGTGTTCACTCGGAATGGCGCGCAGATGACTGGCACCATGTTCGCGACGTTCTGCATCTGCCTCGCAGCGATGCTCGTCCTCTTCATCACCCTGTACCAGCTCGAGCTCGCGGGTAAGCGACTCGATTCCCGGATCCGCGAGCTGAAGGAGCTCCTCTCATGAGCCCAGCAGAGAAGTACACCGCCGCCGCCTACCTCGTCGTGTTCGTCGGGGTGCTTGCCTACGTCGGGATCATTGCGGCGAAGCTCCAGCGCCTGCAGCGTGACGTCGCCGACCTGGTCGAGCGGGTCGCGGGGCGCCAGCGCTCCGATGGTTGAGCTGCTGTTCTGGCCCGTCCTCGTCGGCTACGGCGAGGCGGCAGTTGCGTACGCCTCGCCACGGGGTGACCGGCTAGCCACGTGGGGCGTTCGCCTTGGCTGGCTTGCGCAGACCGCGCTGCTCAGCATCCAGGCGGCACACGCTGACGGATTCCCGTGGGGGACATGGGCGGGGTCACTCAACCTCTTCGTGTGGTTCGTTGTTGGCACCTATCTGATCTGGGGGTGCCGTCCTCGCTACCGCCTGCTCGGGCTGGCGGTGATGCCACTTGCGGCGATCCTCTTCGTCGTCGCCCGTGTCGGTGGCGGAACGAGTGCCGGACAGAAATCGCACTACGGCAACCTCTTCCTCACGCTGCACGTCGGTTGCGTTCTAGCCGCGTTTGCCGGCTTCACGCTCGCGGCGGCGCTGGCCGGTCTCTACCTGCTTGAGGTTGTTCTACGCTGTACTACGCGGAATGTTGTGGGCCATTGCGTGTACAGATCTCTCTTGGTTTACATAATATGCGGATGTCGCGCGC
>CAIWTI010000086.1 GCA_903915545.1 uncultured Actinomycetes bacterium
GAGGAAGGCGAGCAGCTGGCCCTCTCACTCCTCAAGGTCGATGCCGGTCGCGAGCGCGCGGTCGCGGCGGCCCTCAGCTATCGCGCCTCGGCGCTCGTTGCCGACAACGCGCAGCAGGCACTTCAGCTGATCGACCGAGCTCGCTCGGCAGGCCTTGGCTCGGTGCTCGTGCTCGTCGGTCGTCATCCGCGTGACCTTGTTGGTGAGCTTCCGGTCGTCGCCCGTGAGGAGCTGCTCGCCGCGAAGATCGCTTCGGTCACCGAAGACGGCATCGGTTGGGATCCGACTCGGGGTGAACTGTGGTTTGCGGGCGAGACGGCCGAGGCTGTGCTGCTCGAGCTTGAGGCGCGCCGTCGCGAGTTGGTCGAGGAGGTCGCAGAGCTTGAGCGGCGCGCAGACGGTGCTGCCGAAGAGGCTGAGCGCGCACGAGAGGCCGCCAAGGCCGCCGTCGCTGCGTTCGCCCCGGTGAAGCACCTGCGCAACGCGAAGATGGCCGACGCTCCCACGCTTGAGCGCATCGTCGTGGGCGCGGAACGGCTTGACGAGACGCTCCGGGTTGCTGCGGCTGCCGCCGCCCGTATGGAGGGGCCGCTTGCTGAGGCGAACGCCTCGCTCGCAGCGGAGCTGCGCGAGGTCTCGGGGCACGAAGGTGAGCTTCGCCGCTCGGTCGCCGAGATCGAAGCGCGTGCACGCGATGCGGAGCGCCGCGCCAACAACCGGACAGCGGGGGCCGACGGTGACCCGCTGGCGCTCCGTGAGGAGGCCCAGGAGCTCACGCGGCGTGCCGCTGAGGCCGTTCACGCCGCCGATGCTCTCGCGGCGCGTGCAGCGTCTGCAGCACGCGCGCTTGGCGACGCCCGACCCGGTCGGGTTGGTCGCGCTGCCGAGCTCGTGCTCGAACGGCTCGTCAACGGTGCGAGCCGTCTTGCCTCGGCGCTCGCCGTCGATGTTGATCGGTTCGAGGCTCCGCTTCGTGCCCGCGTCGACGCCGACCAGACTCGTGCCTCAGCGCTCGGTGCTCGGCTTCGCGAACTTGGCGCCGCCGAGGTCGAGCTCCGCGGGAAGGCGACTGAGGTCGTCGCCCGGATCTCCGCGCTGGATGTCGAGCTTGCCCGCACCGACGCGGAGCGCGAAGAGGCCCAGCGCCGCTTCGATGCTGCTGCGTCCGAGCCGGCCGAGGGTGAGAACCGCGACGAACTCGCCCAGAAGCTCGACCGCCTTGAGCGTCGCCGTGAGCAGCTCGGGCAGGTCAACCCGCTTGCGAAAGAGGAGTACGAGGCCGAGAAGGAACGCCTTGAGGAGCTCGCCGAGCAGCGCGCCGACCTCGAGAAGTCACTCGAAGAGCTTGAGACGCTTCGCAAGGAGTTGACCGAAACGGTCGAGCGGCGCTTCGCCGAAACGTTCGAGGCCGTACAGACCCACTTCGCCGAAGTCGCAGCGACGCTGTTCCCAGGCGGTGAGGGTCGCCTGCAGATGGTTGATGCCGAGGAGGGCGAGGAGGAGGTCGGCATCGAAGTCGAGCTTCGCCCCGCAGGCAAGAAGGTGCAGCGGCTGTCGCTCCTTTCCGGCGGCGAGAAGTCGCTCGGGGCGATTGCGTTCCTGTTCAGCCTGTTCCTTGCACGCCCGAGCCCGTTCTACTTGCTCGACGAGGTTGAGGCGGCGCTCGACGACGCCAACATCGGACGCTTCACCGACCTGCTCCGGACGTACGCCGACCGCGCGCAGTTCATCGTGATCACGCACCAGAAGCGAACGATGGAGGCTGCTGACGTGCTCTATGGCGTCACGATGGGCCCCGACGGTGTCTCGCAGATCGTCTCACGTCGCCTGCCCCGTGAGGAGCAGGCCGCGGTCACCGCGTAGCGGCCCGCTCCCGCTCGTCTACGGTTCCACCATGGCACGGAGCTGGGCTGAGCTGTTGGGCGACGACGAGACCGCGGAGGCGCGGGAGGAGGAACGTCGTGGCTTCTTCGGACGCCTGCGTGAGTCGCTGTCGAAGTCGAGGCGCGCGCTCGGTGATCAGCTCGCCGCGGTCGCGTTCGATCCGGGCGATGCCGAATCGTGGGAGCGGCTCGAAGAGGCGCTCCTGATGGCGGACGTCGGTGTGCCGGCGACCGTCGAGCTGATTCGGCGACTCGAGGCGCGCGCCGACCTTGCCGACTTCAACGAGGCGCTCGCCGAAGAGATCGCCGGCCTGATGGGTGAGCCGCCCGTCCTGAACGTGAAGCATTCACCGGCCGTGATCCTCGTCGTCGGCGTCAACGGGACAGGCAAGACGACGACGATCGGCAAGCTTGCGCGCAAGCTGCACGAGCACGGCCGCAAGGTGACGCTCGGCGCGGGCGACACGTTCCGTGCGGCGGCCGAAGAGCAGCTCGAGATCTGGGCCGAGCGCGCAAACGCCACGTTCGTGGGTGGTGAGCGTGGGGCAGACCCTGCCGCGATCGCCTATGACGCGATCCAGGCCGGTGGCGACGTGATCTTGATCGACACCGCCGGGCGCCTGCACACGCAGACGAACCTGATGGATGAGCTTGCCAAGGTGCGCCGTGTGATCGCCGGCAAGCTCGACGGTGCACCGCACGAGACGATCCTCGTCGTCGACTCGACAACGGGGCAGAACGGGCTGCAGCAGGCGCGGCTGTTCTCACAGGCGGCCCCAATCACGGGCATCGCGCTGACGAAGCTCGACGGCTCGGCCAAGGGTGGCATCGCGGTTGCGATCTCACACGAGCTCGGGATTCCGGTGAAGCTCGTGGGCGTGGGTGAGGGGATCGACGATCTCCGCCCGTTCGACGCCGACGACTTCGCTCGCGCGCTTGTCGCTGGCTAGCGCCAGCAGCCGTATGCGTCAGTGACTGTGGTCGTGGCCGTCGTGCGAGTGGTCGTGCTCGCCTTCGGCTTCGACAGTAACGAGCGGCAGGCCCCACACTTCACGCATCTCGTTGAACGGCAGTGCGACGATCTCTGACGGCTTTGTCTCACCGACGGTGGCGGTGCCGTCTTCGTTGCGGGTGAACGGCGTCTGGAGATTGACCTCGTGGCCGTCGCGGTGCAGCGCAGCAAACACGAGAACGTCCTCAAGCTCGTTCTCCTCCTCGCCCCGCTGACCCTCAGCAATGAAGTAGACCGAGTCGGCGCCGATGCCCCGCGCCCAAGTCGCGATTTTGCCCCAGGTTGGCGCGACGTCTTCCTGCGTCTTCGCGTCGAAGACCTGCGCTTTCACGCCGCCACCGGGCAAGCCGAGGAAGACGATCGATGCATGAACGCCGTCTTCGGACAGCGCGATGCATGACTGCTCTGAGAGCCAGTGGACGATGTCGTGGAAGCCAGGAACGAGTTCGATACCCGCGCCGTTTGCGTCGTGGTCATGGTCGTGATCGTGGTCATGACCACGATCGTGGTCGTGCGTGTGGTCGTGCTCGTGCCCGCTCATGTCACTCAAGATAGATCGGTTTTCGTCAGATTGCTTAGGCAGCCGTCAACGACTTCGCTGCTTCAAGGCATTCAGCGGGATTCGGGAGCAGGTGGAGGTTGTCGCCGCCCGACCATGCGTACGCAATCGTTCCGTCGGTGTCGACGAGGAACGCACCGCGGGTGTTGAGCGGACGGAAGGCACCGAGGGCCTCGTCGAGCAGCACACCGAATGCCTTCGCGGCTTCCCACTCGTAGTCCGAGAGGAACGCGTAGGTCTGGCCGAGCTCGTTTGCCCATGCCTTGAGCGCGAACGGCGAGTCGTGGCTGACGCCGATGATGCGGACGCCCGCGGCCGTGAACTCGTCGAGGAGGGCGCCGAAGCCGCACACCTGCGCTTCGCAGCCCTGTCCCTTCTCGAGACTGCCGGTGTAGGCGAACGGAAAGAAGTGAAAGAGGATCGGGCCATCGGCGAGTAGCTCGCTCGAGGTCACAACGTCATTGGAGCCGCGCACCAGGCGAAAGGGCGCGACAGTCGTTCCAGTTGCGGCGGTCACATCGTCCTCCAGAGGTTGTCGTCGCAATCACTCTAGGGACCCGGAGGGGTCTCGCCGCCGTAGACTTGCGGGCGATGTTCGACTCCCTTTCCGATCGGCTCGGCAGCGTTCTCGGCGATCTGCGCGGCCGTGGTCGCCTTGATGACGAGGCAATCTCCGGCGCGATGCGCGAGGTGCGTCTGGCGCTCCTTGAGGCCGACGTCAATCTCGATGTGGTGCGCGGCTTCGTCGAGCGCGTGCGCGAACGTGCGCTTGGTGCGGAGGTTCTGAGGAGCCTGACGCCGGGCCAGCAGGTCGTGAAGATCGTCCACGACGAGCTCACCGAGCTGATGGGAACCGAGTCGGCAGGCCTCAAACTCACCGGCTTCTCGGTGATCCTGCTCTCGGGTCTGCAGGGCTCGGGCAAGACGACGACCGCGGGCAAGCTCGCGCGTGCGCTCAAGGCCGACGGCCGAAAGGTCGCACTCGTCCCGGCCGACCTCCAGCGCCCTGCCGCCATCGACCAGCTTGAGCAGCTCGGCAACTCGATCGACGTGCCGGTGTACCGCACCGATACGAAGGACCCCGTTCGTGCCGCAACCGAAGGCCGCGAGCGCGCGAAGGCTGACGGCTGCGACACGGTGATCATCGACACCGCGGGCCGCCTGCAGATCGACGAAGAGCTGATGGAGGAGCTCGCGCAGGTGCGCGACGCCGTACGCCCAACCGATGTGGTGCTCGTCCTCGACGCGATGCTAGGACAGGAGGCCGTGAACGTCGCGAAGGCCTTCCAGGAGCGTGTCGACTTCGACGGCGTGATCCTCACGAAGCTCGACGGTGACGCGCGCGGTGGCGCGGCGCTGTCCGTCCGCTCGATCACGTGCAAGCCGATTCTCTACGCCTCAACCGGCGAGAAGCTCGACGCCCTTGAGATCTTCCACCCCGATCGCATGGCCTCGCGCATCCTTGGGATGGGCGACGTGCTCACGCTCATCGAGCGTGCCGAGCAGGCGGCGTCGGAGGACGAGCAGGCCGAGATGGAGGAGCGACTCCGGAAGGGGCAGTTCACCTTCGATGACTTCCTCTCTGCCCAACGCATGCTTCGCCGGATGGGCCCGCTCCAGGGGATCCTCAAGATGCTCCCTGGCGTTGGCTCGCAGCTTGCCGATGCCGACATCGACGAGAACAAGATGAAGCGCGTCGAGGCGATGGTGCTGTCGATGACGCCGCGCGAACGCTCCATGCCGCACACGATCGACGGCAAGCGTCGCCAGCGAATTGCGCGCGGCTCGGGCGTCTCGGTGCAGGACGTCAACCAGCTGCTCGAGGGCCGCAAGGTGATGGAAAAGATGATGAAGCAGGTCGGCAAGGGGAAGATGCCAAGCCTTCCTGGTATGCCCAAGCTGCCGGGTGGCGGAATGCCCGGCATGCCCGGAATGCCGCCCCAACAGACGGTCGCACCGCGCAGTACGGCCCCTGGTGCGGCGGGGCGCAAGCACGGCAAGAAGAAGTCTGGGCGCCGCTAAGTCGGTTCTGCCGACGCGGGGAGCACGTTCTGCCGCTAGGCTGTGCGCCGACATGGCAGTGAAACTCAGACTCACCCGCATCGGCTCGAAGAAAAACCCGATCTACCGCGTTGTTGCGGCAGACTCGCGCGCACCGCGCGACGGGAAGTTCCTCGAGATCGTCGGGCGGTACAACCCGCAGACCAATCCGTCGCTGATCGAACTCGACGAGACCAAGGTCAAGGACTGGCTCGGCAAGGGCGCACAGCCCTCCGAGGCTGTTGCGCGGCTCCTCAAGGTCAAGGGCATCGGTTAATCCCGGTGGCCGAGCTCCTCGCGTTTCTTGCGCGTGAGCTGGTCGACGAACCCGGCGCAGTGCGCGTCGAGTCGGAGGAACGTGACGGCGAGCTCGTCCTGTTGCTGCACGTCGCCCCAGGCGATGTGGGCAAAGTGATCGGCCGGGGCGGCAGGATCGTCCGCGCCCTGCGGACGGTGATGCGTGCCGCTGCGACGCGTGATGTTGATGGGCGTCGTGTGCTGGTCGAGATCGCCGAGTGAGTAACGACGCCCGGGTTCTTATCGGTCGAGTCGGGAAGCCTCATGGCCTCGACGGATCGTTCGTGGTCGAAGGCGCAAGCGCCGATCCGCGCTGGTTCATGCCGGGTTCGCGCATCCTGATTGGCGGAGTGGAGGTTGAGGTGCTCGCGCGCCGGCATGCCCGCGCCCGTCCCGTGATCAAGATCGACCGTTCGGTTGAGCGTGGAGCGCCGATCGAGGTGCCGCGCGAGGCGCTGCCGCCAACTGCCGAGGACGAGTACTACGACTTCGAGCTGATCGGCCTTGAGGTGTTCGAGGAGGACGGTCGGAGCCTCGGCCACGTCAAAGCGGTCGAGCACGGGATCGCGAACGACGCTCTCGCGCTCGAGAGCGGGCTGCTCTTGCCGCTCATCGGCGCGTGCGTGATCACGATCGATGTCGAGGCTGGCCGTATCCTGGTTGCGCCGGGCTTCTCGACGCCCGACTGACCCCCGCTGATGCAACTCGACGTCTTCACCCTCGTTCCGCACGCGTTCGCCTGGATGACCGAGCAGCGCCCGATTGCGACCGTGCTTGGGTCGGAGCTTGACCTGCGCCTGTACTCCTTCCGCGACCACACGCCGCTTCGCTCCGGCCAGGTTGATGACGAACCCTACGGCGGTGGTGCCGGCATGGTGCTGCGTGTCGACGTCGTCGCTGCCGCGCTCGACCAGGTGTACGGAGACACACCCCCGCGGCGCGTGATCGCGCTTACGCCGCAGGGGCGGAGCCTCACACAAGACATGGTTGAGGAGCTCGTCGAGGAGCCGCACATCGCGCTGCTGACGTCGCGCTTCGAAGGGTTCGACGAACGCATCGTGCGCAACCTTGCGACCGACTCGATCTCGATCGGCCCGTACGTCCTGTCGAACGGTGATCTCCCGGCGATGGTGCTTGTCGACGCGATCGCCCGGCGGCTTCCCGGCGCGCTCTCTGAAGGCTCGGGTGAGTTCGAGTCGTTCTCGAAGGAGCTGGACGGCGGACTTGAGTACCCTCACTACACGCGCCCGGCAGAATTCCGGGGCTGGCATGTCCCCGACGTTCTCTTATCGGGCGACCACGCCCGGATCGAACGCTGGCGGAAGGAACACGTACGGTGACAACCCACACGACGGCAGGCGCGGAGGACACGCAGTGAGAAACCCGATCGACCGACTAACCCGCGGCCTCCCTCACGGCTGGCGCGTCGCCATCGACTGGCTCGTCACGATCATCGGCGCGATCGTCATCGTCCTCGCCGTCAAGCAGTGGGTGATCAACCCGTACCGCATCCCGTCAAGCTCAATGGAGCCAACCTTGCATTGCGCCAAGCCCGCCTACGGCTGCGAAGCAGGCTTCTCCGACCGCGTCCTCGCGTGCCGCTTCTGTTACGACCTCTGGTCGCCCAAGCGCGACGACATCGTCGTCTTCAACACGCCGCCGAAGGCAAAGCTTGTCTGCGGTGAAGGCGGCACGTTCGTCAAGCGGCTGATCGGGCTTCCCGGCGACGAGTTCGCCGAGAAGGAAGGTTACGTCTACATCAACGGGACGAAGCTCAAGGAGCCCTTCATTCAAGACAAGCGTCGCGACCTTCGAACGGTTGACGCATTCAAGATTCCGGCAGGGCAGTACTTCATGATGGGCGACAACCGAAACGGCTCCTGCGACTCGCGCGACTGGGGAACCGTCCCTCGCAAGAACCTGATTGGCAAGGTCGTCGCCACCTACTGGCCACCCTCACGGATCTCGGTTCAGTAGGCAACATCAGAGGAACTGCGCAGCGACCGCCAGGTTTCCGCTAGCATTGCCCGGCCGAACAGGCCCCTTTCTCATGAGCACAATCATCCAAGACATCGAGCGCCGCCAGCTCCGCGAAGTTCCGCGGTTCAAGGCCGGCGATACCGTTCGCGTCCACTTCAAGGTCATCGAAGGCACACGCGCACGTCTCCAGGTCTTCGAGGGCATTGTCATCAAGCGCCAGGGTGCCGGCGTTCGCGAAACCTTCACCGTTCGCAAGAACTCCTTCGGCGTCGGTGTCGAGCGCACATTCCCGCTTCACTCACCGAAGATCGACAAGATCGAAGTGGGTGCCATCGGTGACGTCCACCGCGCCAAGCTGTACTACCTGCGCGGTCGGATCGGCAAGAAGGCTCGCGTACGCGAGCTCCGTCAGTAACTCGGGCTCACCTTCCCGGTCTGACATTCGGCGCGCGCTGGACGCGTTGACCCTGTTTTTCGTCGCGTCGATATGTCGCCTTGCGCCGGTTCTGGATCAGATGCCGAGCGCGTGGACTGATCTTTCAACTTTGTGGCGTTTTCGCCGCCGAGGCGCTCACTGTGGCACAATCCGACTAGATCTAGTCGGATTGGGAGAGATTTATGAAGCCGTTCGTTGTTGGAATCCACGAAGCGAAAACCCAATTTTCGAAGCTTGTGAAGCGTGTTGAAGCGGGGCAAGAGGTGATCGTGAAAAGCCACGATCGTCCTGTTGCGCGGCTCGTGCCGTACGTCGAGGAGGTCGCGCCGCGTGTGCCGGGGCTGCTGCGCGGCAAGATCACCATCAAGCCAGGGTTCAACGAACTTCCCGAGGGCTTCGAGGCGTTCGCCGACTAGTGGAGCTGCTGCTCGATACCCACGTGCTGCTGTGGTGGTGCTCCGATGATGCGGCATTGGGGAAGCGTGCGAGGGACGCGATCGCGAATCGCGACTCCATCGTCTACGTCAGCGCCGCGAGTGCTTGGGAGATTGCTGTGAAGCGGGCGAGTGGAAAGTTGGACGCTCCCGGTGATGTCGCCGAGTGGCTTCAGGTGAACGACTTTCTCCCGCTTGACATTGGAGTTGGCCACGCACTGAGAAGCGCAGAGCTACCGAACCATCATCGTGATCCGTTTGACCGGCTTCTCATTGCGCAGAGTGAGATCGAGGAACTCACGCTCGTGACGGCGGATCCGGTGGTGGCGTCGTACGACATCGAGACCCTCGACGCGTCTCTCTAACCGCAATCGCAACAACTCTGTTGCGTTTTCGTGGTCGCGCCGAGGGCGGGGCTATGCTCGGCGGGATGGCTCCGACGAAGCGACCGACCGGCAGAAAGCTCCTCGCGCACGACCGCAAGTTCGGTGTGCGCTATGTCGCCGGGGCTGACGAGGCGGGGCGCGGGCCGCTTGCTGGGCCACTCGTTGCGGCGGGGGTGCTGCTCGACATGGAGAAGCTCCGCCAGCATCGGGCACGGCCGCTCGCGCTACTCAACGACTCCAAGCAGGTCGACGAGGCGACGCGCGACGTCCTCTACCGCGCGGTAATGCTCTGCGCCGAGAAGATCTCGATTCAGGTGTTCCCTGCGCATGTCATCGATCGCGACGGTCTCCACCGGTGCAACCTCAAGGGGCTCCGCGATGCGCTGTGGGCGCTCGGCGATGCTGATGTGAGACTCGTCGACGGGTTCAAGCTTGGACCGCTCGCGCCGCCGCATCGGGCAGTCGTCGACGGCGACACGAAGAGCGCTGCGATTGCGGCTGCGTCGATCGTCGCGAAGGTGACGCGCGACCGCTACATGCACTTCGCCGATGCGTGGCATCCGGGCTACGGCTTCTCATCCCACGTGGGGTACATCACCCCGTTGCATAGCGCTGCCGTGCGCAAGATCGGTCCGTCGGCAATCCACCGGCTTTCGTTTGCCGCACGGTGTTATGGCGAAGCGGCCGACGAAGCCGTCGCGGCGACGGCCTGACCTCAAGCAGAACGCGCCGCGTAATGACGCCGAGCGTCGCGCGGCCCGCTACTTCCAGCTCCGCGGCTATCGCATCCTGGCCACGAACACGTGGGTCGCGGGGTTCGAACTCGATCTCGTTGTACGTCGCGGCGAGCGGCTCGTGTTCGTCGAGGTGAAGTCGAAGAGCGGCACCGACTATGGGCATCCGTTCGAGATGGTCACGCCCGAAAAGGCTCGCCGTATCCGTCGTGCAGCTGAGGCGTGGCTCGCCGCGCGGCCCGCGCTCGCCGACCTCGAAGTGCGTTTTGAAGCGCTCGCGGTCACACCTGAGGGCGTGGAACGCGCCCCGTTCGACGTGTGACTCGCAACTCCTGGGACCAACTCGAATCGAGGAAACCGGCGTTCGCTCCCGAACCTGCAATGCGTGGCGGCAACGCAGGAAGCCCTTTACTCCGAAATCGACCTCGATCTCTCGTGGTCGGAGGAGCAGCTCCCCGAGAGGGAGCGGACGAAGCACGTCCATCGTCTGCATCCGTACCTCGGGAAGTATGTGCCGCAGCTCGTCGAGGAGCTCTTCCGACGCCACGTGCGGCCCGGCTCGAACGTCCTCGACCCTTTTGCCGGGTCGGGTACGACGCTCGTGCAGGCGCTTGAGAGCGGCCATCACGCAACGGGCATCGACATCGCGGCGTTCAACTGCCTGCTCATGGGCGTCAAGACGCGCGAACACAACCTCTTCACCCTTGAGCACGATCTGCGCGACATCCTCAAGCGGCACGCGGCAGGCGAGGGCACGGTCGGCCGACCAAACGCCTATGTGCGCAAGTGGTTCGCGCCCGACGCGGCGAGCGACCTCCTGCGGTTCCGTTCGCTGATGAACGGTTACGAGAGCGCCGACGTCCTACGCGTCGTCCTTGCGCGTTCTGCGCGCTCCGCACGCCGCACCGCGCACTTCGACCTCGACTTTCCGCGCGAGCCGCAGATCGACCCGTACTGGTGCTTTAAGCACAAGCGAGAGTGCAAGCCGATCGACCGTGCCGAGCACTTCCTGCGCCGGTACACGCTCGACACGCTCACGCGCATCAAGGCGTTCTCGAAGGTGCGGTCGAAGCGCGGGGTGGAGATCCTGCACGGAGACGCTCGCGAGGTCGCTCTTGAGGGCCCGTTCGACGCGGTCGTGACCTCGCCGCCGTACCCGGGCCTCATCGACTATCACGAGCAGCACCGCTACGCCTACGAGCTCCTTGGCCTCGACGACCGCCGCGAGCGCGAGCTCGGCGCGGCAGAGCGCGGCACCGCCAAGGCGGCGATCGACGCGTACTCAACCGGCATCTCCGAGGTGCTCGGCCGAACCGCCGAGGTGCTGCGCCCGCGCGCACCGCTCCTGATCGTCGTGAACGACCGGCGCGAGCTGTACCCAGGGATTCTTGAGCGAGCGGGTCTGCGCCTCGACGGCACCTATCGCCGGCATGTGAATCGCCGCACCGGACGCCGGGCAGGCGAGTACTTCGAAGACGTGTTGATCGCGCGCCGCGCGTAGCCGTCTCAGACGAAAACTGATCCAGCGCCGTTACATCTTGCTGCCTACCGTGGCAACAGATGCTCGCGCGCACGCTTACCCACACGCTCGTTGGTCTTGAGCCGCGCCGGGTCGAGGTCGAGGCGCACCTCCAGCGAGGCGTGCCCGCGTTCGCGATCGTTGGGCTTGCTGACCGCGCGTGTCAGGAAGCCAAAGAGCGCGTTCGCAGCGGAATTACGTCGGCCGAGCTCGAATGGCCCGTACGGCGTATCACCGTCAATCTCGCTCCCGCCGACCTCAGGAAGGAGGGTTCGGGGTTTGACCTGCCGATCGCGCTTGCGGTTCTCGCAGCTTCGCGCCAAGTGCCGGCCGCGGCCCTCGATGGGCATGCCGCGATCGGGGAGCTTGCGCTTGACGGTCGGCTGAGACCTGTCCCAGGCGCGCTCGTTGCGGCTGAAGGTGCCCGGCGCAGTGGGGCGGAGCGGCTCGTGTGCGCGGTCGAGTCGGCGGCAGAGGTGGCGCTGGCCGGGATCGAGCCGATAGCGGTGCACCATCTCGCCGACGCGGTCGCGTATCTGCGTGGAGAACGCTCCCCACCCGCCGTTGACGCTGTTCCATATCGGGAGGCGATCGCCCCGCCCGACCTCGCTGATGTGCGGGGACAGGAGCGCGCGCGACGGGTGCTCGAGATC
>CAIWTI010000087.1 GCA_903915545.1 uncultured Actinomycetes bacterium
CGGCGGAATACGTGCTTGCCGACGGTTCGGTCGATCTGCTCGGAACGCAAGTCGGCGCCGATCCAGGGATCGGCATTCGCTTGTATCGGGTTGCTGGGCCGATCGTCGTGCTCACGCACGTCACAGGGATCTACGACGGCGATACGTGGTCGGGCACCACGGTGACCTACACGCGCGTCCATTGCAGCGGCGGCACGCTGAAGGTCGCACTTGCGAGCGACCCGTCGCTCTTCCGCTCCGACCAGGATGTCTCGGCGTTCGTTGCCGGCAAGGTCGTTGGGCGCGCAACGGTTGCGCCAACCGAACAGGCGACGCTAACCGTCCCGTTGGCGGCATCCGGCGGCCGCTGTGTGACGACGCTCCATGTGGCCCGCACGCTTGTCCCCGCACAGGTGATCTCCGGCAACAGCGACACGAGACCGCTCGGCGTCCATGTCCTCTCGTTCTCCTTCCGTCCGTGAGGATTGCCTTCGACGTCTCGCCGCTCTCGCATGAGCGCACCGGGGTCAATAACTACATCCGCGGCTCGCTCCAAGGGTTGGCCGAAGCCGCCGTCCGTGACGGGCACGACGTTGTCGCGTTCGCGCCGACGTCTCCGAAGGGGCGTGCCGTCATTGCGGAGGCAGTCGCAGGGTTCCCTGTCGACCTGCGGCTGGTCGGCCTTCCCGCTGCGCACTGGGTGAGAACGGCGTGGTCACGTGTTGGGCGGCCACCCGTGGAGCGGTTCCTCGGGCCGATCGACGTCTTGCACTTCACCGACTGGATGTACCCGCCCCAGCGCGCAGGTATCCGCGCGACGACGATTCACGACCTTGTTCCACTGCGCTTTCCGGAGTGGGTGACTCCGCGCACGCGCTCGATGCATGCACGCAAGTACGCCCATGCGGCCAAGACGTGCGACCTGATGTTTGCCAACTCCGCGTTCACGGCCGACGACGTCGCAGAGACGCTCCGGTTTCCACGCGAACGAGTCGTTGTTGCCCATCCGGGTATCGGCGAGGCGTTCTCGGCGAGCGGTGAGGTGGCTGACATCGGTCGGCCGTACCTCCTGACGGTTGCCACGCTTGAACCGCGGAAGAACCTTGGGACGCTTGCCGACGCATTTCGACTCATCGGGGATCTTGGTCTCACCCTCGTCGTGGTTGGCGGCCGCGGCTGGGGTGAGCAGCCGCAGCTCGCCTACCCAGGCATCGAGCTGCTTGGACGGGTGGACGATGCGGAGCTCGCACGGCTCTATCGTGGCGCGGCCACCGTCGTGTACCCCTCCCGGTTCGAAGGCTTCGGCATGCCGATCACCGAAGCGATGGCGTCGGGCGCGCCCGTCGTCGCGTCGTCGCATCCTTCGCTCGATGAGGCCTGCGGTGACGCCGCCGTTCGCGCCGATCCCGAGAGTCCAGAAAGCTTCGCCTCCGCGATCCGCGAGGCGCTCAGCCGCACCGACGAACTCCGGGCCCGTGGGTTGGCGCATGCCTCCCAGTTCAGCTGGGCGCGCACGGGTGAGCTCTTTCTTGAGGGGTACCTCCAATTCGCGTAGCCCTCGATACGACGCCGCTGCTGCAGACCCGCGCCGGGACGGCACGCTACGTCCGCGGCCTGCTTGAGCACCTCGATGTCGAGCTCGACACCGTTTCGTACCCGGCGACGTCGCGGCTGCGGACGCTTACAGCCGACGCGATCTGGTACCCGCGACTTGCTCCAAGTGGAGTCGATCTCGTTCACTGCCCGACCTTTCGTGGCCCGTTTCGCTCCGCGACACCGCTCGTCGTGACCGTTCATGACGTCGCCGTTCTGCGCCACCCCGAGTGGTTCAACCGGTGGACGCGTACCTACTCGCGGCTTGCGGTCCCGCGTGTTGTCGCAGCGGCACGGCGCCTGATCGCGGTCTCAGAGTTCACGAAGGGCGAGCTCGTCGATCTGCTCAACGTTGATCCGACGAAGGTCGCTGTCGTTCCGAACGCCGTTGAACCGATCTTTTCGACTGAGGGGCCCGCGGCTGAAGGTGATTACGTCCTCGCCGTCGGAACGCTTGAGCCGCGCAAGAACCTCAGCCGAATCGCTGCGGCGGTTGACGGCGAACTGCGGGTCGTTGGTGCGTCAGGTTGGGGAGGAGTGCAGCCGCCGAGCAATGTCACGTGGCTTGGCGAGGTGTCCGACGAAGAGCTTGCGAGCCTCTATCGCGGCGCCCGCTGTCTCGTCTACGCGTCGTTGTACGAAGGGTTCGGCATCCCCGTCGCCGAAGCGCTCGCCTGTGGCTGCCCGGTTGTGACGAGCACAGGCTCGGCGATGGCTGAGATCGCGGGGGACGATGCGGTGTACGTCGATCCAGGCGACGTGGCGTCGATTCGTGACGGGATCGCGCGCGCGGCGCGTCCCTCGGTACGAACGTTCCCCGGGTGGGCCGAGATCGCGCAGCGGACGAAGGCGGTCTACGAGGAGGCGCTCGGGTGATCATCCTCGACGCGGATGTTCTTGGCCGTGCCCGCACGGGCGATGAGACATACGTGCGGAGCCTGTTGCGCGAGCTTCCGGGGGTCGCGCCCGACCTGCGCTTCGGTGCGGTAACGCGTCATCCCGAGCTGGTTCCCGCCGGAATCGAGCCAATCGAACTCCCAGCCGGTTCCCAGGAGCTGCGTATGGCTTGGTCGTTCCCTCGGCTGCTTCGACGGTTGAAGCCTGAGCTCGCGCATTTTCAGTACGCCCTGCCGCTCGGCTACCGAGGGCCAGCCGTTGTAACCGTGCATGACCTCTCGTTCGAAACCGGCGTGGGTGGCATGAGTCGCGTTGAGCGGGCGGTGTTTCGCGCGGTCGTGCCGCGTGCCGTCGCACGGGCCGAACGCGTACTCGTTGTGTCTGAACGCACGAAGGCAGACATCGTTTCGCACTACGGGGCTGACCCCAATCGAATCGTCGTCACGCCGAACGGCGTGGATCGCCGCTACACGCCGGGCCCCGGCGCGCACGATTACGTGCTGTTTGTGGGTGCGATCCACGCGCGCAAAGATCCGCTGGCTGCACTTACCGCAGCCGATCACGTTGGCCTTCCGCTTGTCGTGGCGGGTCCCGACCGCGACGCGGCGCTCACCGCCGCGCTGCGTGCTGGCGGTGCCGACCTACGGGGCTACGTCACTCCCGACGAGCTCCTCGCGCTCTACCGCGGCGCGGCTGCGCTCGTGCTGCCCTCACGGTTCGAGGGGTTTGGGCTGCCGGTCGCCGAGGCGATGGCGTGCGGCACCCCGGTGGTGCTCTCATCGGAGCCCGCTCTGCGGGAGGTTGCAGGCGACGCAGGCATCTACGCCGAGGACGACGACTACGGTGCGGCTCTCGCACAGGCGCTTGCCGAACGGCATGAGCGCTCGGTGGCGGGCATCGAACGCGCCAAGCAATTCACGTGGGAGGCAGCCGCGCGCATCACTGCGGAGACGTATCGCGAGGTGCTCTCGGCATGAGGGTCGCTGCGATTGTCGTGTCGCACGGGAGCGCCGCTGAGCTGGCCGAGAACCTGCCGGCACTCGAGGCGCAGATCGACGAGCTTGTCGTCATCGCCAATATCCCGGGATCGGTTCCGCCCGGCGTCGCGGCCATCGACAACGAACGACCGCTTGGCTTTGCTGCCAACCTCAACCTGGGTGTTTCGCGCACGACGGCAGAGGCTGTTCTCGCAGTCAACCCCGACGCGCGCCCCGAACCGGGAGCTGTCGCCGCGCTCGCTGCGTTCATGGAATCGCATCCGCGTTGCGGGATCGCTGGCCCCCAGATGGTGTTTCCCGATGGCAGCCCGCAGCCGTCGCGCCGTCGCTTCCCGACCGTCACCGGAACGATCGTGCGCCGTACGCCGCTCCGCAAGGTTGTGCCGCAGAAGCGCCACTTCTACGCAGGAGCAGATGTGCCCGCTGACCCCGTCGAAGTCGACTGGATGCTTGGTGGCTTCCTGCTCGTTCGTCGGAGCACGCTGCTTGAGCTCGGGGGATTCGACGAGGGCTTCCGCCTCTACGGCGAAGACATCGACTTCCAGTACCGGGCGATGCAGGCTGGGTGGGAGCGGTGGTACGTCCCCGCCGCGGTGGTCGTGCACGAGCACAAGGCCGAAACGGACAAGCGTTGGCTCACCCGACGCACGCTCTGGCATTGGCGAGGTGTCGTGCGTTTCGTCCGCAAACATCCCGAGCGCCTGAAGGCCCTCTGAGCGATCTGAGAGACTGAGACCCATGAGCATCATTGAGAAGTTCGATGGGCTTGCCCGGGGATACTCCGAGCACGACTACGCCGATCCCGCCCGTTACGCGGAGCGGCGCGCCGACGTGGTGCTCTCCACGGGCCCCGCTGTCGCTCCCGGCGCCACGATCCTCGACCTGGCCTGCGGTGACGCGAACATGGCTGAACCGCTGCTCGCGCGCGGGTACGAGTACGTCGGTGTCGATGGAAGTGGCGAGATGATCGCCGAGGCTAAGCGCCGTCTCGGCGACCGCGTCGCGCTCACACACGAGCTGATCGACCGCTACACACCCGAGGCGGAGGTTGATGTCACCGTCTGCCTTCGGGCCTTCTACTACCCCGCCGATCGCGTCGCGTTCTTCCGGGACGTTGCGCGCTATACCCGCTGCAAGTTTGTGTTCGATTTCGACCCGCGGGTCTACTCGCGTGCGGAAATCGAGCGCGATCTTCGTGAGGCAGGCTTTGCCAAGATCGTCCTGCAGCCGTTCTTTCTGCCCCAACGTGTCTCGGTGCCAGGCCCGCTGCGGGTCGCGCTCACGCTGCTTGAGCGTTCTGGTCCGCTCGCCAGACTTGCGCTGCGCGTGCGCGGGATCTGGTTCTGCGCCGCGGTTCCCTCGCGGTAAGCGCAGCTACCGGCCGAGGCGCTTGTCAAGCGCAGCTTGCGACGCGCTATCCCAGGTACCTGCAGGTGAAAGTCCGTTTGCCCGCTGGAATGCCTGCACCGCTTTGGTGGTGATCGGGCCGTAGACCCCGGTGACCGCGTAGGAGTAGTACCCAAGCTGCGCGAGGTCGCGCTGCAGGTTCATGATCTCGCCTGTGGTCAACGTGATTGCGTGTGGCGCGCTGGTGGTGCTGGCCGTTGTGGTGGCGGCAGCGGCCGTGGTCGTGTTGGCGGGAGCGGCCGAGGTTGTTGTCGCTGAGGTTGTTGCCGGCACCGTCGTGGAGGTCGATCCTGCATCAGCTTCGGTTATGGGGACGGCGCTCTCACCCGGCGTGGCTGAGACGTTTGCGGCGTCAGGGGCGAACGCAAACGCGACCTGGGCGCCAAGGTTGCGTGGGTCGGAGGCCGACGGCTGGAAGGTCGGTGTGATCGTGACCTCGACGCGCGCGGGGCTGATCGGGATGTGGATCCGCAACACGATCGTTCGACCGTTGCGCACCATCGCGTGGCGAACAGCGACGACGTTCTTCAGCACCGACTGCTGGTTCAGGTCGATGCGGATCGTCCCAACCTTCACCGTCGCGTGGCCGGGCTTCGCATTTCCCTTGTAGCCCGCGCGCGATAGCGTCACGAGCATCGTCCCTGGCCCGTTCGCGCCGAAGTAGGTGTAGGTCGACCAGCCTGGGGCCCAGCCGTCTGGGTACACCTGCTGCTCGGAGTAGGCAAGGCGCCACGGGCCCGTTCGCTGATAGAGCGTCAGGGAGTGCCACTTCGCAACTGGGTCGGCCTGAAGGACGATCCCGTTGTCAGTAACGATGTAGGCGGGATCGTTCTTCAGCGCGAGCGTCCCGCGAATATCGCGAATCGTCGGTGCTTCCGTTGGGCCAGGGCCAGGCGCCGTTCCATCAAGGCTCGCAACGTGTGTGATCGAGCGATTCCAAAACTCGGTCAGCCAAAGCCCGTTCGGATCGACGATCTCTTGCCCGAGGTAGGTCACCGGGCCGCCGTGGCTTTGGTGGTCGATCCACGAGAGGTCTTGGGGCAGGTGTGCGCGGAAGGCGTTCCCGAAGTGCGACTCACCCCAGGTTGTCGTGATCTCAGACGTCAGCATCCACGCGACGAGGAAGACGGCGGCGACGCCCACGATCGCCCGATATCGCCGGAGCACGATCACCCAGAGTGCGAGCAGCAGGACGATCGTCGTGACCATGCGCAGCTCGACCACGTTGAGCGCCAAGTTTCGGTTCCCGAAGGTCAGCACACCCATGCCCGGTGCCTCGAAATACGGGTATTGGAGCTCGGGTGCTTGACCCCAGATCAGGTAGAGACAGAACGCGCTGGCAGCTCCAACGATGCGCCAGTCGAGCACCCGACTACGCAGCGTGAGCGCGGTGAGGATGAGGAAGATCGGCGAGAGGTAGAAGAG
The DNA here is from genome assembly GCA_903915545.1 of uncultured Actinomycetes bacterium. GTDB lineage: Bacteria > Actinomycetota > Thermoleophilia > Gaiellales > Gaiellaceae > PALSA-600. The sequence continues at coordinate 6,300 of CAIWTI010000087.1, forward strand.
GTTCCGTTCCTCATCGAGCGTCGAGAAGACCGTCGAGAGGAACGCAGCCTTGACAGCGGTGTAGAGCGCGATACACACGATCGTCGACCCGGCATACGCGACGAATGCTCGGTAGGCCTTGTTCTCGCGCTGTTCGGGGAGACGGAGCCCGGTAAAACCGGCGATGATCGGGCCGATCCCAAGCCCGATCGCGAAGGCCGACCCGGCCCAGAGCCCGAGGCGCACCATGCGGTCTTTCCAGTACTGGGTCGACACTTGCCAGATATCGATGTGCTGTAGGACAACCCGGTTGAAGAGGAAGAGCGCGCCAACGAAGAGCACGGCGGCGCCGATCGCATCCTGGCGGCTCCATGACGAACGCAGTGCGCGGCCCCGTGGGCCCGTAAACCACAGCCAGCTGGCGGCGATCGCAAACGATGCCGGGATGGTGTCGAACTGGGGTGAGCGCACGAGCAGCGCAACAAGCGAGATCACGAGCGCGATGGCGATGTCGTTGCGCTTGCGCGAGATCAGTGCGCGCACGATCAGCCAGGAGGCGAACGCGTAGTACGGGTACGCAAGCACCTCCGGCACCATCGAGGTGACGTAGCTCATCGACGGAATCGCAACGGCAAGGACGGCGACGGCGACCGATGACGTCTTCGGCAGGACGAGGCGACTGAGCTTGTACGTCGGAAGCGCCGCGAGCGGCATCAGGAACGCGTTGAAGTACTTGATCGCTGTGTACGCTGCCTCGGTTGAGTGGATCGACCAGAACGGTGAGATCAGAACGGCGTAGATCGTCTTGAAGTAGATCGGCTCACCGCGGCGCGCTGCATGTCCCGTCGATTCGATTGCGCGGGAGATCTGCGTCCACTCCAGCTCATCGGTGAAGACCCAAGGAGTCTTACGTGACCACGCTTGGATGCCATACAGCGTGAAGACGGCGAATGCGAGCCCGATCGCGGGGATAGCGTCGAGGACACGGTCGAGCCTTCCGCGCTTGGGCGGCGGAGTGAGAGCGCCGGGGAGCGGCGCGTCGTGTGTGCTCATTCGACGGCCGTCGCCAGAATGACGCGTGGGTCGAGATCGGTTTCGCGTCGAACAAATCGACACACAATTCCTGCCTCGCCACAGGCTGCCACGATCTGATCGAGCCGCTCGCGCGGTGCGTTCGGAATCGTCACGAGAACGATGTCGGGTGTTGTGCGAGCGAGCAACTGGGTGAGCTCGGTGGTCGAGCCAAGCACCTTGACACCGTGGAGTCGTCGCCGGCGCAGCTGAGGGTTGTCGTCGATGAAGCCGACGACGCGCTCCCCAGCGGTTTCGCGGAGTTCGCGGGAGAGGCTTCGTCCCGACCGGCCCGCACCAACGATCAGCGTGCGTCGCGCGGTCTTGTCGCGCATCGAGTGGAGACCGAGCACGACGGCGCGTTCGATCACGCGTGAGCATGCGATAGCGATAAAGCAGATGAGCGCGTCGACAACGAAGAACGTCCGCGAGAAGTCTTCGAGTGGCTGCTGGGTGCTTGAGATGTACGCCGCGGTTACGAGCTCGGACAGGAGGATCGCTGATCCGATCGCGGCGAGGTCGCGGAAGCCGGCGTAGCGCCAGATCGAGCGGTAGAGACCGAATGGGATAAACGCGACGTACCGGGTGACGAGCAAGACGGGAAGCGTGATCGTCGCAAGGTGGCGTTGGTTGACGCTGCCCGGCCAACCGAACTGGATTGCGTATGCCGCGACGAGCGAGAGCGCAATAAGCACGAAGTCGGAGACAACCTCGGTGAGGCGTCGCCAATGCACCGCGAACGCTTGGAAGAGGCCAGGGGCCTCGCCTGGATCGGGACGTCGCTCGACGTCCGAGAGGAAGCTCGCGAACTGAACGAGCAGCACGAAGGTGAAGAGCACGCCGACGAGCGTCAGACGCGCGTTATCGAGCACGTTGTAGGTGAGGCTCGTCACGCCGAGGCCTGCTGCGACGAGAGCGAGCAGCAGTACCGCGTGGCCCTCCGAGAGTCCGAAGCGCACCAGACGATGCGAGGTGTGGTCGCGCCCGCCCTGGTAGATCGGCCGTCCTTCGAGCAGACGGGCGACCGTCACGAGTGCGGTATCGAGGATCGGCACGGCAAGGATCAGCACGGGCAGCACGAGCGTGGCAACCGTGGTTCCCGCCACCTTCCAACTTGCCGAGAGGCCGAGTGCTGCAAGCGTGAACCCGAGCATCTGTGAGCCTGAGTCCCCCATGAAGACGAGCGCCTTTCGTCCGGGGCGCAGGTTGAACGGCAGGAAGCCGCCGCAGGCGCAGGCACCGGCCAGCGAAAACGCGAGCACCGAGTGGTTCGGATGCACGGTGACTGCGTCGATGGCGAAGAAGACGAAAGCGATCGCTGCAAGCGACGCAGCGAGCCCGTCCATGTTGTCGAGCAGGTTGAAGGCGTTCGTCATGCCGATCAGCCAGAACGCGGCGATCGCGCCAGCCACCACATCGTTGGTGACGAGGTTCACTGTGGTGCCGGTTCCGATCACGAGCGCGGCCGCTCCGGCTTGCAGAACCAGCTTCGCGACTGGGCCGAGGTGACGCACGTCGTCGTACAGCCCGGCGAAGAACATCACTGCGAGGCCGGCGTAGATCCCCCACATCCCTTTCGACGGGTGGATCGCTCCGGTCGCGACCGCCAACGCGAGTGCGACCGTGATGCCAGCGAACATGCCCGGCCCGCCAAGGAGGGGGGTAGCCGTCTCATGCCAGCGGTCGGCGCTTGGCTGCGCGATCAGGCGACGCTGAAACGGGCCGCGCAGAAGCAGCCAGATCGCCAATCCTGACGCAGGGAGAGCGACGATCGCCGCGGCAGTACTCACGGTTTCGGAGCGTAATTCAGTCGTGTTAGCTGCATGTTCGGCCTCGTCTCGTTGGGTCGACGTGCCCGGACCCCGGGAAACCCCCGTTTAGACTAGTGATACGTCATGACGGTCTACTCCGATCTTCTGCGATATCGCGAGCTTTTCGGGAACCTGTTTCGCCGCGATTTCCAGGCCAAGTACCGAGGCTCCGCGCTCGGTGTTCTCTGGTCGCTGCTAAATCCGCTCGCCTTGATGGCGGTCTACCTCGTCGTGTTCGGGCTGCTCTGGCAGGGCAACACCGTTCCTCATTACCCGCTGTTCTTGCTCGACGGCCTCGCGTGCTGGACGTTCTTCGGCACCTCGTTGCAAGCGGCGACACGCTCGCTTGTCGATAGTGCCGAGCTGGTGAAGAAGGTGCGGTTCCCGCGCCAGCTGGTGCCGTTCTCCTCCGTCGCGACCCAGCTTGTGACCTTCGTCGTGATGCTCGGCATTCTCGTCGTCGGTTCGCTGGCGACGATCCCCGGAGCGCGAGCAACGATTGTTCTCGTCGTGCCGCTCGCGCTCCTGTTTGTCTGTTTCGTCGCGGGCTTGGCGCTGCTCCTCGCGTGCCTTGATGTCCTCCTGCGCGACGTGGAGTACATCCTCACCGCGGCGTTGCTTCCGTGGTTCTTCCTCACCCCAGTGCTGTGGTCGTTCTCGAGCCTGCCCGAGAAGGTGCAACGGCATACGACGCTGCTCGAGATCCTCCGGTGGGGAAACCCTGCGTCGCCCACGATCTCGGCGGTGCGAAGCGCACTCTGGGAATCCGGTGGCCCACGTCTTGCTGACGTGGTCTACCTTGCGGTTGCCGCTGTCGTCTCGCTCACGCTTGGCGCGTTTGCGTTTTCACGGCTCGACGACCGCCTTGCCCTCGAGCTCTAGCTGGGCCGCGTAATCAGTGTGATGCGGCCGTCGTAGAGCCACGGCTCGTCAGCGGGTGCGGCGTACGCGGGTAGCCCGGCAACGTCTGGAAGGCGTTCAAGCGTGATGCCTTCCGCAATCGATGGGCAGATCAGCGGGTGCGGGAAGCCAGGGACGCGCCCCTTGCCAGGGCGGTACGGCTCGAGTGCCCGCGGTCGCCGGTGGAGTGCTCCGCCCGTCCAATCGATCGCACCGGCAACAACGGAGTAGCCCTCGGCGTGGGCTGCTGCCGTCCGCTCCTCCCACTCAGGCCCTCGGTCAAGCGTCGGTGGGAGATCGCAGGATGTTGGGGTTGTGCGCTCGGCGACGTGCACGTCGAAGCTCGCGGCGGTACTGCCAAGTTCAGCGAACCAGGCGCGCCACTCGACGACGAGGTCAGCAGCAAATCGGTACTGCCCCGGTGGGATTGGCGCGCGCACCTGCGCTTCGACCATGACGGACTCGCCGGGCGCGACCTCACGTGGCAGCGGCGTGCGCAGACCGTCCCAGACGATCGCGTTACCAAGACCATCGAGCCAGTGGTAGGAGGCGAGCACCCTCGACGTCCACGCGATCGTTCCCGTGTTTTCGACGTGCAGGTAGGCGGTCAACAGCGCGCCCGCCTCGGGCTCTTCAAGCGTCGCGTCGAGGAACCTCACGGCGAGGGGGCCGCGACTCATCGTCGCTCCTCGTCGCTCGACCGTTGCAGCGCCGGATTGGTGTCGACGAACCGTGAGTGGCGACCGAGGGACATTCCAGCGATTAGTCTAGGTCGCCGTGGAACCGTTGCTCGTCCGCACCGCCCGGCGCGAAGCCGTTGAACGCACCCCTGTCTGGTTCATGCGCCAGGCGGGCCGGTCGCTGCCCGAGTATCGCGCGATCCGCGAGAAGCACGCGTTCTTTGAGGTCAATCGAAACGCTGAACTCACCGCTGAGGTGACGTTGCAGCCGGTGCGCCGTCATAACGTTGACGCTGCGGTGATGTTCGCGGACATCATGACCCCGGTTCCGCCGATGGGTCTTCCCGTTGAGCTCGTCGAGGGTGTCGGCCCCGTGATTGGGACGCCTGTTCGCACTTCGGCCGACGTTGCAGCGCTCCGCATTCCTGACATCGAAGAGGCCGTCGCGCCGATCCTCGAAGGCATCGGGATCGTTCGTCGGGAACTGCGCCCCGATCAGGCCGTGATCGGTTTCTGCGGCGGGCCATTCACCGTGGCCGGGTATCTCGTTGAGGGGAAGCCGTCACGCGAGTTCACGATCACGAAGTCGATGATGTACGGCGCTCCCGATGTGTGGCACGCGCTGATGGAGAAGCTTGCCGAGACGTTCTCGCGCTACGCGGTGGCGCAGGTTCACGCAGGTGCCGACATCGTGCAGATTTTCGACTCGTGGATCGGCGCGCTCTCGCCATCCGACTACCGCGAGTTTGTGGCGCCGTACTCGCGCCGGATTCTCGATGCGGTGCGCGAGGTTGGCGCCCCGACGATCCACTTCGGTACGGGCGCGTCAACGCTGCTCGGCGAGTTGGCGGAGGCTGGCGGCGACGTGATCGGGCTCGACTGGCGCATCGGCCTCGATGACGGTTGGAAGCTGGCGGGCGAAGACCGGGCCGTGCAGGGCAACCTCGATCCCGCGCTGCTCTTTGCCCCATGGGAGCGAATTGAGGCAGCCGCGAGTGACATCCTCACGCGTGCCGGTGGTCGGCCAGGCCACATCTTCAACCTTGGGCACGGCGTACTGCCGCGCACCGATCCCGACGTGATCGGGCGGTTGCGCGCGTTCGTGCACGAACAGACGACGCGATAGCGATGACTACGTCCGGCCAAGTCGTTGTCGACCGGGTCTCGCAGCGTTTTCAGGTGTCGGCGTCGCCGTACCGGACACTCAAGGATGTCGTGGTCGCGCGAGGCCGTCGTGAGTCGCGTGAGGTGTGGGCGCTACGTGAGGTGTCGTTGCGGGCCGAGCCAGGCGACGCACTCGCGCTCGTCGGCCGCAACGGCTCGGGCAAGACAACACTGCTGAAGCTGCTCTCGGGCATCTTCAGCCCGACATCGGGCCGGGTCGCGGTTGGTGGACGCATCGGCTCGCTGCTTGAGCTTGGCGCGGGCTTCCACCCCGACTTCACAGGCCGCGAGAACGTCTATCTCAACGGCTCGATTCACGGCCTCTCGCGTGCGCGGGTGACGGAGCTCCTGGACGAGATCGTCGCGTTCGCCGAGCTCGAGCGCTCCATTGATCTGCCGGTTCGCACGTACTCCTCAGGGATGTACATGCGGCTCGGCTTCTCGGTCGCCGCGCATATCGAGGCTGATGTGCTGCTGCTCGATGAGGTGTTCGCGGTTGGGGACGAGGATTTCCAGCGCAAGTGCTTCGGCAAGATCAACGAGTTCAAGCAGCGCGGCGGCACGATCCTCTTCGTCTCACACGACGCCCACGCAGTCGAGCGGTTGTGCGATCGCGCCGTGCTGCTCCGCCAGGGTGAGGTTGCGTTCGACGGCCCGGCGCGCGAGGCGATCGCCGCGTACCGGCGCCTGCTTGCGAGTGATGCAAGCCCCGACGAGCTAGCTGCTGGGTTGCGCGAATGGGGATCGGGTGAGGCGCGCATCGTTTCGGCTGCGTTGTGCGATCAAGGCGGCGACGAGCGCGTGCAGTTCGCTGCGGGTGAAGCGCTCCGTCTTGAGCTCACAATTGCGGTTCGTGAAGCCGTGGCTGCACCAAGCGTGGTCGTTGAGCTGCGCGATGACGACGGCGCGGTTCTCGGCACCATCTCGGCCGACACAGGGACGCTCGGCTGGGGGACGGGGCGTGGCGAGCGGAAGGTGCGGCTCGACATGCCGCGGCTGCCGCTCGCGGACGGCCGCTTCCATTTCCGCTGCTCGCTCGTTGACGAGCACGACGGTCACCTCTTGAGCGCGCTTGAAGATGTCGTGCCGTTCTTCGTGTTCTCAGGTGGTCGGACATCAGGTGCCGTGCTGCTCGACGGCGAATGGTCAATGCAGGAAATCGACGGCGCCACGCCAATCCAAGCCTGATGACGTCACGCACCTGCCAAGACTGGCCCCAATTGATGGAACTGGCGCCGGAGCTGCAGTTCAAGCACTACACCCTGCGTGAAGTGTCGCTCCCAGTCGATGCCCACGTTGGCACCGAGGGGATCGACCTCGGTGAGGTTTCGATCTGTGCCGATCTCGACAGCCACGTGTTCAACCCCGAGCACACCGACCCGCAGATTGCGGATGCGCTTCGGGCTTCGCACTGGTTCGATCTTCGTGAATGGGCCGCTCGCGGCTCCACGAACTAGCCGCGCGAAGTCATCCAGACCGCGGTGGACACCGCGGCGCCGCTAGTGTCACGGCGATGCCAGGGTTTGTCATTCCTTTCCATGGCGCGGGCGGGAAGACCAGGCTCGACTCGCTTGGCGAGCGCGGCCGTGCTCTGATCGCGCACGCAATGGCAATCGACGTTGCGCGCGCCTGCGCTTCGCTTGGCCCCGTGCTGATCGTTGCGCCGGTCGATCCGGGCATCGTCGGGACGACATTCGTTGCCGATCCGGGCGGCGGCCAAGGTGCCGCGGTTGCGGCAGGCCTCGCCGCAAAGGTTGAGCGCTTTGGTGATGACACGGCCGTGGTCGTCAACGCCGACCTTCCGTGTGTCACGACAGACGACATTGAGGAGCTGCTCGCAGCGCTCCCCGGGCATGCGCTCGCCTACGTCCCTGCAGCCGACGGAACGACCAACGCGCTTGCGTTTGCAAACGCCAACACCTTCGCCCCTCTGTACGGCGCCGGGAGCGCCTCTCGGTTCGCGGCGCTCGGCTCCTCGATCGCCGTGTCACCGACGAACTTGATCGACGACGTCGATACGCCCAACGATCTCGAGCGGCTTGCGAATCGCCTTGGCTCGGCAACACGCGCAGCTCTCGCCGAGCTTCGCGCGCTCGGGGTGGCGGCGTGAAGATCGCCGTTCTTTCCGGAGGCGTCGGCGGGGCCCGGTTCCTGCGCGGCTTGCTCGCGGTGGTTAAGCCGGCCGACGTCACGATTATTGGCAACGTCGCTGACGACCTCGAGATTCTCGGCCTCCA
>CAIWTI010000088.1 GCA_903915545.1 uncultured Actinomycetes bacterium
CTCGGCCGTCCCGATCTGGGTACTTGCGGCACTGGTTCACCTCTCTCCACGATGGTGGCCGGTCGTCGCCGTCCCGGGCGCGGCGCTGCTCGTTGTCGTGATCGGTGTCTTGGCCCCGCTGCTCTTCGAGCCGATCTTCAACCGGTTCGTCCCGCTGGCCGACCAGCAGCTCGCGCAGCGGCTCTTTGCGCTTGCCGACCGGGCCGGGACACCGATCTCGCGGGTGCTCGTTGCCGATGCGAGCAAGCGCTCGGCCAAGGTCAATGCCTATGTATCGGGCGTTGGGCCGACTCGACGGGTCGTGTTGTACGACACGTTGCTGCAGAAAGCCGACCCCGACGAGATCGCGCTTGTCGTCGCGCATGAGCTCGGCCACCGCCGCGCGCGGCACGTTGCGAAGGGAACAGCGCTTGGTGCACTTGCTGCCGCGGTAGTGACGCTCGCGATCTGGCTACTCGTTGCGCATCCAGGCGATGCAGCCGCTGCGCCAACCGTCATGCTCGTCGGGACGGTGCTTGAGCTCGCCGCGTTGCCGTTCCAAACAGCTCTGTCACGACGGTGGGAGCGCGAAGCCGACCGCGCGTCGCTCGATCTAACCGGTGCGCCAGAGGTCTATCGCGCGGCCCACATTCGCCTCGCGGAGACCAACCTCTCCGACCTTGATCCGCCCCGGTGGCTCTATCGCCTGCTCTTCACGCACCCGACGCCGCCCGAGCGGCTCGCCGCCGGCGCCGCCTGGCGTCCCGCGAGCTAAATCACCCCGACCGGCATCCCGAGGGGATACAGTGGCGCTGTGGGATCAATCGGCCCAATGGAGATCATCCTGCTGCTCGTCCTTGCGGTGCTGCTCTTTGGCGCTGACAAGCTGCCTGAGATGGCGCGCAAGGCTGGAGCAGGAATGAAGGAGTTCAAGGACGCCGTTGGCGGCATGGGCGATGTTCGCTCGACCCTCGACACGGTGAACGAGATCCGCAGCTTGAGCCCAACGAGCTACGTCACAGGGCAGATCCTTGGTACTCCCGAGAAGGCTGCCGCTGAGTCGGCCCTTCCCGGGCCTGTTGCGCCGGGCGGAGCAACCGCCGTTCAGCCAGCACCGACTCCGCCTGTGCCGCCGCCCGCCGCACCGGCCCCGGTCGCTGAAGCGGCACCTGCTGCTCCGGCGCCTGCTGAGCCAAGCGATCCGGCCTAACCGCGCTTTACGCGCGCGTTGCAACCTTCTTAGCCGCGCTTTACCTTCGTGTGCTTCCCTTGCTGAACATGCAGGCTGACGTGCAGGCACCTTTGTCGTTTCGTGACCCCCGGGGCATCCGAGCTTCCGTGGCTGTTGTCGCGGTCGCAGCCGCCGTCATCGCCGTGTTCGCGGGCCAGTCCCAGGCGAGCGGTAGCAGCCATCGCAACGCCGCACGCTCGGCCGCTGCGGCCAAAGAGACGAGCACGAACTGGTCGGGGTACGCCGTCACGACGCCGGGTGTCACCGTCACGAACACGCCAAATGGCGGCCCCTACAGCGACGTCACGGGCACCTGGACGGCACCGTCAATCACCTGTACGCCGGGCGCAACCACTGCGTCGGCCGTTTGGGTTGGCCTGGGCGGCTACTTCACGAACTCGAATGCGCTTGAGCAGGCAGGGACTGCAGCCGACTGCGACTCCAGCGGCACACCGTCCTACTACGCCTGGTACGAGCTCGTCCCGGCGAACTCGGTGACCGTCCCGATTCGCATCAACCCGGGCGACGTGATCACAACGTCGGTCGTCGGTAGTGGCGCCAACGTGCTCGTTCAGATCAAAGATCGCACGCGCAACGTCTCGTTCACGAAGCGGCTCGTCGCAACGAACATCGACTACACCTCGGCCGAATGGATCGTCGAGGCGCCGTCGTCGTGCTCGTCAAACAACTTCTGCCGTCAGCTCACACTCTCGAGCTTCGCGTCGGTGACCTTCGGCAAGATCGCGGCGCTCGCGAACGGCCAGGGCGGGACGCTCACCGCGAACCCGGGCTGGACCTCGATTCCGATCAACCTCGTGCCCCAGTCGCGCCGGTTCTTCGGCAACGTCGATTCGACCTCCGGCCAGGGAGCTGGCGGAGCGAACGTCTCGACACCGACCGTTGATGGCCGCGGGTTCACCGCGACCTACACCTCAACGCCCGGCGCTTAGCCGAGGATCGCCGTGGCGGCGCTGGCGGTCTTGCTGAGCGAGCCCAGGTTGAGGCCCGACTTCGGCGGCTGTTCGCACGCAACCGGTGTGTTGCGCTTCTCGACCGTCTTGGTCCCGGGGGTGAGGAGCTTCTGCTCGGAGGAGCTCTCCGGCTTCTTCTGGCACGACTTGTTCGACTTCTCACCCTGCGTTGCTGCCGGGAGGATGGGGAGCTTGCCGAGACCCGTGCGGATCTGCGACGCCGCGCTCACGTTTCCGACGAGCGAACCCGCAACGGCAACGACGGCGATCGAAGCAGCGAACGAACGAATGGCCATGCCGTGACGATAGCGCGGAGATGTAAAGGCGCCGACGCCGGTTCTCCGTTCGATCGGCCCGATGCGGCGCTACCGTACGTGCGACGGCCCGCGCTTGGGTCGGACGGACATCCGATGCCGACCCACCGCCGACATCCACGTCTTCGCCCCGCGCTTGCAGCAGCGGTGCTTGTCGCGCTCGGGCTCGCTGCTGCGTCTTTCGCTGCGACGCCGGTGACGACGAAGAAGACGACAACAGCGAAGACCACCACCGTGAAGAAGACGACCACGAAGTCGACGGCGAAAGTAGTGACGATCGATGGGAAGGCGCTCTTCAAGGCGAACTGTGGTGCCTGCCATCGCCTCGCTGGAGCGGGAACGTCAGGTCACGTTGGCCCGAACCTCGATTACGAGACGGAGACGAGCAAGACCGTCGTCTACCTCGTGACGAACGGTGACGGTGTGATGCCCGGCTTTGGCGGCACGTTGACGACCGCCCAGATTCTTGCCGTGGCGAATTTCGTGGCCACGGCCACGACGAACCGCTAGCCCGCGTAGGTCACAGCCTCGCCGCGCACGAGGGCGACGAGATTGTCGAGCGCGACGTTCACGTCGAGCAGGTGCAGTCCCCAGCGTGGGCCGAGACCGTTTGCCAACGTCAGCAAGCTGCGCCCGCGCGCGCTTGATGCTGTTACTTGCAGCCATGCCTCGGAGCCGTTCGTGCGGCACGTTGCGGTGAACTCGCTCGGGAACGACGCCCATGGTGTCGAGACCGAGAGCTTCACGTGGGTGCGGGACTGCAGGAAGCCGAGTGTGAGGGATGGGAACGCTGCGGTGAGTGCCGCGGTGCCGCCGGCGGGGGCGGCCGGGTTGACGCACGCCGATTGGAGTGCCGCTGTGGGGCGGCCGCGTGTGAACGGGTCGAGCGTCGAACCGGGGCGCCCGAAGAGCGCGTTTGCGGGCGGGGCGGAGGAGAACGTCGAGTAGGCGACGACGCAGCCCGTCTGCGGGGCGGACGTGCAGAGCGGGATGTTGGTGAAGTCGCCGCCTGTTGTCTTGCCGCGGGCCGTGGTGACGTTGCCGCCGAGGATGAGCGCAGAGACGAGGCGCTTCCGCAGCGCTGGATCCTTGTCGACCATCGCGCGGATGATCCCGACGAGGGCGCTGGCCCCCTGGGAGTGGCCGATCAGGACGAAGCCGCGACCGTCGTTGTAGTGCGCGAGGTACGCCTTGAAGCCGTCGAGGGCGCTGCGGTAGGCAACTCGCTCGGCGCGCGCGGGAATGCCACCCTTTCGCCCGATGCCAACGTTTGTCACCTGGCGATACATCGGGGCGAATACGCGGCACGTCTGCGCGAACGGTGCTGCCTGCGCGGTGGCGATCAGGCGCTCTTCAAGGCCAATCTCAAGGTCGGCGTTGAGCGTGCGTTCGCGGCTGATCGTGGGGTAGAGGTAGAAGCAGTCGATCGGCGCCTTCGGGTTGCCGGCTGTCGGGATGACGGTGCGGGTGCCGTCGGGCGCGATCTCGGTTGTCGTCAGTGCTCCGGCGCAGGGGTTATCGGAGAGGCCGGGGCGGCAGAGCCACACGGTGCCCCAAGCGTCGCGGTTTGGGTTCGCGGGGGCGGCAGAGGTCGTGGCTGGGTGTTTCGAACCGCCGCAGCCAGCGAGTGTGGCGGCGAGCGCGACGGCGCACGTGGCGAATACGAAGGCCTGCCCGCGGCGATGGAAGAGGGTTCGCATGCCGATTCCCACACGATGCCAGAGACGCTCCACCCGCCCGCCCGCGCACACCCCGGTGTCAGACACCATTTTCTGTCAAGTGTCCTTTGGTTCACCTTTGTTGCATTTCAAGGGTCGCAGACCCGATTTCACCCCTGAAATGATCCAACGTTGTTGCAGCTTCAGTCTTGACTACATCTGGTGTCTGACACCGGGGATGGAGCCGACTCCGTACTCTTGGGTGATGGAGGGCGTGCGGACGATCGGCGACGAAGCCGAACTGCGGGAACTGCTCGGCCTGCCGACAGAGCTCGTGCAGTCGAAGATCGCCGGGGCGCTCAACAACCTCACTCGGCAGTTCATCGAACGCTCGCCGTTTGTCTGCGTCGCGACCTCGCGCCCCGACGGGGGCCTCGACGTATCGCCCCGCGGCGACCCGGCCGGCTTCGTCCGCATCCTCGATGAACACACGCTGCTGATCCCCGATCGGCCCGGCAATCGCCTTGCCGACACGCTCTCGAACCTCACCCACGACGGACGGATCGCGCTGCTCTTCCTCATCCCTGGCGTCGGCGACACGTTCCGGGTCAACGGGCGCGCGGTGATCACCGACGACGAAGCGCTGCTCGCAGACAGCACGGTGGAGGGGAAGCCGCCGCGGCTCGGCCTTCTCGTCGAGATCGACGAGGCCTACACCCAGTGCTCAAAGGCAACCGTGCGCTCCGACCTCTGGAATCCCGAGCGCCACATCACGCCGGCCGACCTGCCAAGCAACGGCGAGGTGCTTCGCTCACTGAACGACCCCGACTTCGACGCCGCCGAGTACGACCGCGCCCGCGCCGAACGCTACGCCCGCCGGGAAGGATTGTACTAGGCGCACTGGAAGTCGTGCGTACGAAGCTCACGGATTTCTGAAACGATCTTCGCGCGCCCCGTACGGCACATATCTCAAGGAGGATTCATGCGTCTTCGTCTCGCGGCCGGCTTTCTGGCCGTCCTTTCAGTAGCTGCGATCGCTGCAACCGCGACGTCAGCGGCTCGCGTCTCAGGATCGACCAGTTTCGACTTCACACTCGTTCGTGATCCCGGTGACGGAAGCGTCGAGCTTGGCACGCCTCAGGGCACCCCGACGTGCACCGGCTCGGGTGCCTCGGCGGTCTGCGTTCAGAGCATCGGAACGAACACGACGCACGGTGGTTCGGCACCCGTCCGAGACAACGGAACCGGGCACAGCGGCACGATGACTGTTGCGTGCAGCGTCATGTACTCCGGGACGCAGACGACCTACGGCGACCGGTCAGGCCGTGCCGATGCAACGGGGTCGGAAGACTGCACGCTCGACTTTGAGTTTGATGGCGGCGATGCGGTCACCGGCTCGCTGCACGAGCAGCGCACGCTCGTCAACAACCATGAGACGAACGTGTTCACAATCACCTTGACCGGCGGTAGCGGACGGTACGCCGGGTTCCGCGGTGTGATCTCGCAGACCTCATCGGGCGAGTGGACGGCGTCGCCGCCGATCGGTAGCGGCGGCAGCTCCGGCAGCTCGGGATCGTCTGGAAGCTCAGGGTCGTCTGGCAGCGCAGGCTCGACTTGCACGAACCCGCCGTGCAACGGGGTTCCACCGGGCGGGACAACCACAACCGCGCACGGTGTGCGTCTCACCCAGTCGGCAGCAAGGTCGAACGCCGTGAGCGCCCTGTGGCGGCTCAGTGGTCAGCGTGTCAAGCTCGCCAAGTCGGCTAAGCCGATCGCTGACTTCGCGACGATTGGTCTGCTCGTGCCGCACAACAAGCCGGTGACCGTCAAGGCGGTCGCCGCGCCCGGCGCCTCGTGCGAAGGCTCGATCACGGGTGCGAAGACGGTGACGCTCGCTGCAGCGAAGACGAACGCGTTCGGCGTTGCCACTTTCGCGACGATCCCCGCTGGAACGTTCACGGTCAGCAAGGCGAAGTGGACAGCGAAGGTCACCTGCACCGGCGGCGACGGTATGGCCGCGAAGTCGACGCAGGTGCGCTCCTACGACGTGCTGGCCTCGAAGAAGAAGTAGCGCGGAAGTTCCGGGCTGCCGGTGGGGTGATCCCTCACCGGCAGCCCAAGGAAACGACGACCGAGCAGGGGCGACAGGACTCGAACCTGCAA
>CAIWTI010000089.1 GCA_903915545.1 uncultured Actinomycetes bacterium
GTCCTCTCAGACCAGCTACGGATCGTCGCCTTGGTGAGCCGTTACCTCACCAACAAGCTAATCCGCCGCGAGCTCGTCCTCGGCCAGAGGCCTAAGCTACCTTTCCCAACCGCCCCGTAGAGCTGTTGGGCCATCCGGTATTAATCCGGGTTTCCCCGGGCTATCCCGGTGCCGAGGGTGGATTACTCACGTGTTACTCACCCGTTCGCCGCTTTCCCCAGTCCCGAAGGTCTGGTTCTCGCTCGACTTGCATGTGTTAAGCGCGCCGCCAGCGTTCGTCCTGAGCCAGGATCAAACTCTCCGTGAAGAATTGGTTCGACGGCCGAAGCCGGCGAATCTTTTCACTTCGAGCTACTGCTGCTCAAAGGTCACATCCGAAGATGTGACGGGATTTGATGCCCTCCACCCACGGTCAAACCGCGGGCTCGGGGCCTCGACGTTAATTGAACGTTCGCTGTTGAGTTTTCAAAGACCGGTGGCCATTTGGCCGAAAAAAAGCCTCCGACTCGCGCCAGAGGCCTCCGTATGAACGAATCGTAGCAATTACGAGTCGAGCTGGGAGGCTCCTAGGGTCGAGTGCATTGGCCAAGACCTTCTCTGCCCCAAAGGACAGCCGAAGCAGTATAGCGACACGCGGCCGCCAGTCAACTAGAACCGTCGTCGACTGCGAGAACCCGCTTTTTAGCTTGGTTTTCCAAGCTAAAGAGCCGCCGTCTGTCTGGTACCTCAGGGATCCTAGCCGACGAGTCGGCCGAACCGCCGCTTGCCGACCCGAAGCAGGACGCCGTCGAGGTCGCTGCGAGGCACGTCGAGTGCTGTAAGTGGCTCTCCGTCTGCCTTTACGCCACCTTGGGTGAGTAGACGTCGCGCCTCAGAGCTCGACCCAACGCCGAACTCCGCCACGAGCAACGCCGGTAGATGGACGGAGTCACCGGGCGGCAACGCGACGTCGGGAACATCGTCGGGCGCTCCACCTTCGCGCACGACGCGCGTGAAGTGCGCCTCGGCCTCTTCGGCCGCCGCCTCACCGTGCGAGCGGGTAACGATCCAGCGTCCGAGAGCGATCTTTGCGGCCATCGGCTCGCCCGCCGGAACGGGCGCCTCGACGACGAGCCGGTACCACGACTCAAGCTGCTCGTCGGGGATTCGCATCGTGCGCCCGAACATCTCCTCGGGGGCAGCGGTCAGCGGAATGTTGTTCCCCATCGACGAGCTCATCTTTGCTCCGTCCCACGAGGTGAGGATCGGGGTCGTCAGCACGACCTGCGGGTCGAGGCCGTACTGCCCCATCACCTCGCGGCCGGCAAGCAGGTTGTAGAGCTGATCCGTGCCGCCAAGCTCAACGTCGGCCTGCACGGCAACGGAGTCGTAGGCCTGCATCAGCGGGTAGAGGAGCTCCGACACCGAGATCGGCTCCTTCGCCCGGAAGCGCTTCTCAAAATCGTCTCGCTCAAGCAGCCGGGCGACGGTGATCGTCCGCCCGAGGCGCACAACGTCGGCGTAGGACAGCTTCGACAGCCACTCGCCGTTGAAGCGCACCTCAGTCTTTGCCGGATCGAGGACGACCATCGCCTGCTCGAGGTAGGTCTTCGCGTTGCGATCGATCTCCTCGTCGGAGAGGATCGGACGCTCGGCCGAGCGTCCCGACGGATCGCCGATCCGCGTCGTGTAGTCGCCAATGATCAGGACGCCGACATGGCCCGCATCCTGAAACGCCCGCATACGCTGCAGCGGAATCGCGCGGCCAATGTGAATGTCCGGGGACGTCACATCGATCCCGAGCTTCACGCGCAACGGTCGCCCAAGCTTGAGCTTGGCGGCGAGGCCGCCCTCAGGCAGCACGTCAACAGCGTTACGGGTGAGCACGTCGATCATCGGAGTCTCCGCGCAGTCCGACATCGCCGGAATACGCGTGGGTCACTAGACTAGCGGGCGCCCTGATGCGGTTCCGGAGAGTCACCGCGCCGAAGCGTCGGCGCATTCGCAAGCTCAGACTCCTTGCCCTCTTGTTCGTGCTCGGGCTCCTGGGCTTGACGTCGTTTTCCTTTGGTCTGCTCGAGGCGATCTCGACGCAGATCCCGGCGCTTGATCCGTCCCGCGAAGCGCAGGTGCAGCGCAACACCGACGTGTACGCGGCCGACGGTCACACGATCCTGGCGGTGCTCCGTGGATCCGAGGCGCGCATCGTCGTCCCGTCGAGCCGTATCTCCCCGTGGCTCAAGCACGCGATAGTCGCGATCGAGGACAAGCGGTTCTACGAGCATCGCGGCGTCGACATCAAGGGCATCGCGCGCGCCGTCTACGCGGACGTCACCTCAGGGGCCGTCCAGGGCGGATCGACGATCACGCAGCAGTTCGTGAAGAACGCGATCAACGGCAACGCGCCGACGATCACGCGGAAGCTGAAAGAGGCGGCACTCGCCTGGCAGCTTGAGCAGCGGTGGTCGAAGGATCGGATCCTCACGGCGTACTTGAACACGATCTATTTCGGCAACGGCGCGTACGGCGCCCAAGAGGCCTGCCTCGTCTACTTCGGACACGGGGCCAGCCCCGCGGAGATGACGATCCCCGAAGCGGCGCTCCTTGCCGGCATTCCTGAGGATCCAAGCCTTTGGGACCCGGTCGCCCACCCGAAGCACGCAAAGGCGCGGCGGAACCTCGTACTGCAGCAGATGTTCACGCAGCAATACATCAGCCGCGCGCAGTACCTGAGGGCGCTGAAAGCACCGCTGCCGAACCCGGCGAATGTGCACCTTCCCTCATCGCAGAGCCTGGCGGCGCCGTACTTCGCGAACTACGTCACCGACCAGCTCGTGCGTCGCTTTGGCCCGACCAAGGTCTACGGCGGCGGACTCCGCGTGAAGACAACGATCGACCTGAACCTGCAGAAGGCGGCGCGCGACGCGATCGAGAAGGTGCTGCCGGCGTCGATCGGGCCGACCGCGGCGCTTGTCTCGATCGACGTGCACACCGGGGCTGTCCTCGCGATGGTCGGCGGCCGGAACTACCGAACGAGCCAGTTCAACCTCGCAACCCAGGGCGAGCGCCAGCCAGGCTCGGCCTTCAAGCCGTTCGTGCTCGCAGCCGCACTCAGCAACGGCATCGCCCCCGCCTCGGTTCTCCCGTCGAAGCAAGTGACGCTCGATATCGGTGGACGGCTCTGGGTCGTCAACAACTTTGAGCACGAGTACCTCGGGCCGATCAACCTCACCAAGGCGATCGCGTACTCAGACAACGCCGTGTTTGCACAGCTGACAAACATCGTCGGGCCAGAGGCAGTGGCGCGCACCGCAACGGCGCTTGGCATTACCACCCCGTTGTCGCCCTATTTCGCAATCGGTCTGGGCGCGGAACCCGCGACGCCGCTCGAGATGGCCCGGGCCTACGGGACGTTGGCAAACAACGGCCTCCGCATCGACAGCTCGATATTCGGGAACGAGCCGCGCGCCGTCGCCTGTCTCGGAAGCGTTGACCTGCACGGGGACGTGTCGTGCAACCAGGAAAACGCCGTCGTCTCGCACCAGGTGCTCACCCCCACTCAGGCTGCTGCCGAGGACGCAATGCTCGAGCAGGTCGTCTCGTACGGCACGGGGACAGCGGCGCAGATTGCGGGGCGCGCGGTCGCCGGCAAGACCGGCACCACCGAGAACTACGGCGACGCCTGGTTCGTCGGCTTCACGCCCGACGTCGTAACGGCTGTGTGGATTGGCTACCCGGATGGGTTGAAGCCGATGCTCCACGAGTTCCACGGCCATGCGGTTACCGGCGGCAGCTTCCCCGCTCTGATCTGGAAGGCGTACATGGAGAAGGCCCTTGCCTACATGCAGGTGCCCGCCACGTCGTTCCCGTACCAGCCAAGCCTGTATGGGCCATCAGTGACCGTCGTCAACCGGGGCGGAAAGATCGTCCGCGACAACGGCTACTGCAAGAACGCGCTGCCGATCGTCTTTTACGACACATCGCACATTGCGGGGACGGCGACCTGCAAGAAGAACGAAGTTGCCGTTCCGCGGGTCGTCGGCATGTCGGTGAGCGCCGCCACGGCACGCCTGCTCACCCAGCCGCTCTTGACGACGATCGTCTACCGGCCGGCAACTCCGGGTGAGCCACTCGGCGTCGTGATTGGCCAGCTCCCCAAACTCGGCGCGACGCTCTCGGCGTACGACCACGTCACGCTGATCGTGCCGAAGGCGACCTACGGTGCAGTGCCGCGCCTGGTTGGCCTGACCGTCCCCCAAGCCCGCGCGCGCCTCGCGAAAGCAAAGCTTGGTATCCACCTGATTGGTGGCCAGTCCGGGCAGGTGATCGCCCAAAGCCCGGCACCGAACGTTGCAGCGTGGAAGGGCTTACGCGTGACGCTCACAGTGCACGGTCCGCAAACCCGCGGCTAAGCCAGCGCGACCCGGCGAGTCCAAATCGCCACGGCGCGTCGATCGCCTTCGTGATCCCGATGCGCGGGCCAGCCACGATTGGCTGTGTCCCGCTCGCCGGCGTGAACAGAAACGGGCGCGCAACCAACGCGCTGCCATCGTGTGCACCAGTGATCCCAAGCGCCTGAGAGAGCCTGCCTGGCCCGGCACAGAGCAACCTGTCGGGAACACCACCACGGCGCTCGCGCATCGTCTCGAGCCCTGCCAGAGGTTCGAGCGCACGGATCAGCACCGCAGCCCCAACTCCTGGCGGGCCACACACGACATTCACCCACCAGTGAATGCCGTACGAGCGATAGACGTAGACGTGTCCAGCCGGACCGAACATTGCCCCGTTGCGTGGCGTTTGCCCGCGATAGGCGTGCGATGCGGGATCGCCAGGCTCGTACGCCTCGGTCTCGACGATCCGCCCGCCCACCCCGTCGACGTACAACTCGGCACCGATCAGAGCCTGCGCCGCGGAGACTGCGTCGCCGTCCCAGAGCGCGGCCACGGGGCGTTGGGCTTACGCCGCTTCGAGCGCGGCGGCGAGCGCCGCGGCAACGCGCTCCTGATCCTCACGCGGGATGCGCGCGTGGAACGGAATCGCGAGCGTGCGAGCCGATGCGTCTTCGCTGACCGGGCAGAGCCCTTCCGAGAAGCCGAACTGCTCGCGCATGTACGGCTGCAGATGGATCGACGGAAGATACGGCGCGCACGCAATCCCCTGGCCAACGAGGTTGAGCGCGATCGCGTCGCGGTCGACACCCGCCGGAAGCTTCACGACGTAGACGAACCAGGAGCGCTCGTGATCGGCATCGTCGGCGATCGGAAGCTCGACATCGAGCCCGGCAAGGATCTGGGAGTACCGGGCTGCGGCTTCTTTGCGCGCTGCAAGGATTCGATCGAGCTTCTCGAGCTGCCCAACTCCGAGCGCTGCCGAGAGATCGTCCATGCGGTAGTTGAAGCCAAAGCGGCCGTGCTGGAGCCACGACGAGGTCTCAAGACGACCCTGGTTGCGCAGCGACACGAGCAGCTTGTACTGCTCCTCGTCGCCGGTCGTGACGGCTCCGCCTTCACCGGTGGTGATCTGCTTGTTCGGGTAGAACGCCCAGACAGCGGGATGGCCGTGCGACCCAAGCGGCTTGCCCTTGTACTTCGCACCGAGGGCCTCGCACGCGTCCTCGACGAGGGCGAGTCCGTGCCGTTCGCAGATGTCGATCAGCGGATCAAGCTCGCACGGGTAACCGAAGATGTCGACGGCAACGATCGCCTTCGTCTTGGGCGTAATCGCCGCTTCGACGGCCGCGGGATCAAGGTTGTAGGTGTTCGGATCGATGTCCGCGAACACGGGGATCGCCCCTTCGTACATCGCGCAGTTAGCCGAGGCAACGAACGAGTACGGCGACGTGATCACCTCATCGCCAGGGCCTACACCGGCAAGCCGCATGCAGAGGTGCAGGCCGGACGTACCCGACGAGACCGCGGCGCAGTACGGCGCGTCGACAGCCTGCGCGAGCAGCTCTTCGAACCGTGGCCCCGTTGGCCCAAGCGAGAGCCAGCCCGAGCGCAGCACCTCAAGGACGAGCTCTTCGTCCCGCTCGTCGATCCACGGTGAACTCAGCGCAATGCGCCGCTCCGGCGTGCTCACGATGCGCGCTGCAGGCCCGGGACGACGTCGCGCCACTCGGCGTACTTGTCGGTCTGGCCCTTGACGGTGTCGAGGTACGCCTTCTGGATCGCCTGCGTGACCGGCCCGACGCCGATCTCGTGATCGTCGATCGAGCGCAGCGGTGTCACTTCGGCAGCGGTGCCGCACATGAAGACTTCGTCCGCGAGGTAGAGATCCGAGCGGATGAGGATCTTCTGGTGCACCTTGTACCCAAGCTCACCGGCGATGCGCATGATCGATTCGCGGGTGATGCCCGGCAGGATTCCGGTTGAGAGGTCGGGCGTGTAGATCTCGCCGTTCTTGACGACGAACAGGTTTTCGCCCGAGCCGTCAGCCACCGTTCCCTCGGGGGTGAGCAGGATCGCTTCCTCGTAGCCTGCGTTCTGTGCCTCGGTGACCGCAAGCATCGAGTTCAGGTAGATGCCGCTTGCCTTCGCGACATGCGGAACGATGTTGGCTGAGATCCGCTGCCAGCTTGAGATCTTGGCGCGAATACCGTTCTTGAGCGCTTCGTCGCCGAGATAGGTGCCCCACGGCCACGCCATGATCACCGTCTCGACGGGATTGCCCTTCGCCGAGACGCCCAGGCGGCCGTAGCCCGAGAACGCGATCGGCCGGATGTAACACGAGGGCAGGCCGTTTGCGGCAAGCAGGTCGTGCGTCGCCTGGCGGAGTTCCTCGACCGAGTACGGGATTTCAAGATGAATGAGCTTCGCCGAGTTGTGGAGCCTCTGCATGTGCTCCTTGAGGCGAAACACAGCCGAACCGGTCGGGGTCTCGTAGCAGCGGATTCCTTCGAAAACACCCGTCCCGTAGTGGAGTCCGTGGACGCCAACATGAACGCGCGCGTCATCCCAATCGATGAGCTCGCCGTTCATCCAGATTTTCGAAGTGGCTTCCACCTGTCTCCTCTCGTTCGACGCGAACCGGAAAAACTCTACCCAGGGTCGGAGATCGAGGCAGCGCGTGCCTCCGCAAGCCGCTCCAGATCAAGCGGCGAGAGCATCACCATGTGCGAGTGGGTGCCGGCTCCAGCCCAAACCACCTCGTAGCGCATGAACGACGGCTCCATCAGCACGTGTTCCACGGCACCACGTGGGAAGGGTGCGACACCACCCGGCTCAAACCCCGAAACGTCGAGCACCTCGTCGGCTGTAGCCATCCGCGCCTTCTGCCAGCCGCACTCGGTGGCGATGCGATCACGGTCGGCCCTCATGTCACCTGGGACGAGCACCATCGCGAACTCGCCGTCGCCCGCGAATACGAGCGACTTGACGATCTGACCGATCGTGCAGCCGGCGGCCTTCGCCGCCTCCTCCGCCGTCGGTGTCCCGTCGGCGAACTCCTCGACCGTCGACTCGACTCCCGCCTCGCGAAGCACGATCGAGACGCGCTCGACGGGATCTGGCCAGACGCTCACTGCACCTCAGGCTAACCGACGCCTTCGGGGTCGTCACACTGGCGGCATGTCGGTGCTCGTTCCGTTCGCTGCGGCGTTGCTCGCGCTCCGCCTTGCCGGGCTCCTTGTCCGAACAGGGCGAATCGTCTGGGCGGGCGCCTTTCTCGCCTATGCGATCGGGTCGGGTGCGACCGCCTGGGGCTCCGCGCATGGCTTCGACGCCGTCTCGTTTCGCGTCTACTACGGCGCGGGCGCGCTGCTTACTGCCCCGCTCCTCGGGGCCGGCGCGCTCGAGCTCGTGGGGCGACCCGCCGGGCGTGTGATCGGTCTTGCGTGGACGGGCGTTGCCGCTGGCGCGGTCGTCGCGATGCCCGTGCATGGGGTCTTCACCACGGCCGTCCCATCGGCGTCGGCACACCTAGGCTGGGCGCCACGAGTGCTTGCGATCGCCGGTAACTCGGCGGGCACGCTCGTGGTCGTTGCGGTTGCCCTCGTCACCTTGCGGCGGCGCGTGCTCGCGAACACCTTCA
>CAIWTI010000090.1 GCA_903915545.1 uncultured Actinomycetes bacterium
GAGCGTCGCACCACCAAGGGAGCCGACAGAGCCGAACGTGACGATGCCTGTGACCTTGAGGTGCACCACGGCTCCACCACGGGGGATCACGCCAACGGTGCTGCCGACGGTGAGCTTGAGATCGGAAGCGGTCTTCTTATCGACGGCGATCTCTGTGCTCGTACGCGGCCAGGTGCCGCTCGCCAGATTGAGCGGATTGAAGTGCTGATCGCCGTCGGGATTGACGCTGAACGCGAGTCCGGGCGCGCCGCCGTGAGAAACGACCTTGCCGTCGCTCCCAACGAACTGTGCGAGATCGCCGATGCCGCCGGCTGCATCCGCAACACCGGAGAGCTTCTTCACCCGCTCGAGCGTCGACTCCGGAAACGAGGGCGCGTCCTGGCTGTTCCCGAACGCGGGCTTCCCGGTGATCACAACATCCGAGTTCTGCAGCGCCGTCGTGAAGATCTGGTTGAAGCCGTGCTTGATCGTGTCGGTGAGCACGAACGTGCCGCTGACCATCGCGACACCCATGACGACGGCAAGCGACGTCAACGCCAGCCGGAGCTTCCGGCCGAACAGATCTTTGAGCGCGATCTTGATCACGAGGCTGCGACGTGGCCGTCGAGGTCGTTCATCGTCTGCAGCACCTCGGCCGCAGTCGCACCTCGCTGGTCGAGCACGATCTTGCCGTCGGCCAAGTAGAGGATCCGGTCGGCGATAGCTGCCGCGCGCGGGTCGTGCGTGACCATCACGATCGTCTGCCCGTAGGCGTCACTCGAGTCGCGCAGCAGCCGAAGGATCTCCTCGCTCGTCTTCGAGTCGAGGTTGCCGGTCGGCTCGTCGGCGAACACAACCGACGGCTTCGAGACGAGCGACCGCGCCACGGCAACGCGCTGCTGCTGGCCACCCGAGAGCTCCGACGGACGATGGCGCAGCCGATCCTTGAGCCCCACCTTCGCGATGAGCTCGTCGAACCAGCCGGCCTCAGGATCCTTGCCCGCCACCGTGAGTGGGAGCAGAACGTTCTCACGAGCCGTCAGCATCGGCAGCAGGTTGAAGAACTGGAAGACGAAACCGATGTGCTTGCGGCGAAGGAGCGTGAGCTTGTTGTCGTTCATCGACGTGATCTCTTCGCCGGCGATCTGCACCGTGCCGCTCGAGGGCTTGTCGAGCCCCGCGAGGATGTGCATGAGCGTTGACTTGCCGGAGCCCGACGGACCCATGATGGCGGTGAGCTTTCCACGCTCAATATCGAGGGAGACACCCTGGAGGGCATCGACGGCCGTGTCACCCTGGCCGTAGCGGCGCGTGACGTCCTGCGCGGAAACGATGGCTTCGGTTGCGTTCATGGGGTCAACCTATCTTCCGTTGGGCACCCGGTCGATGGGGTTTACCCCTGAACCGACCCTGATCGACGATCACTATACCTAGTGATACTAGGTATTACGCGTTCGCGAACTGCGGGATGATGTCGCGCCCGTAGATGTCGAGCACCTCTTCCTGCCCTTCCGTCATCAGGTAGAGGTTGAACTGGTCGACACCGACCGCCTCGAGCTCGCGCAGCTTCTTCGCGCACTGCTCTGCATCACCGATCACGGTGAAGCGTTCGCAGATCTCGTCAGTCGCGAACTCACCATGGGCGGCTCCGACACGCGAGTGATCCTTGTAGTCGTAGAACTTGCGCGCCTTCACATAGTCGGTGAGCTCCTTCGGAATGTCGGAGTTCCAGCCGTACTTCTCGATCAAATCCATCACGTGATTCGAGACCATCGCTGGGAACCACCGCACTTCCTCGCACGCCTGCTTCATGTCGCTCGTAACCTTCGACGGCGCGCCGACGATGCACTGAAGCGCGTCCGGGTCACGACCGGCCTCTTCAGCCGCCTTGCGAGCCGTGTCCATGATCCACTCGATGATCACCGGGTCGGCGAGCTGGATGATCACGCCATCCGAAACGCGGCCCGCAACAGCGAGTGCCTTCGGCCCATAGCCCGCGACGTAGAGCGGGATGTCAGGGAGCTCCTTGCGCACCCACGGCAGCGTCAGATCCTTCTCGTTCCAATGCACCTCGCGACCGTTCATGAAGTCGCGGAGCATCAAGCAGTCGGCCTCGAACTCAGCGACCTTCACCGGCTGCAGCCCGATCACGCGCCGCGCGGAGTCCCCCCGACCGATACCCATAACCATGCGGCCGTCCGAGATGTCGTGGAGCGTCGCGTACGCACTCGCGAGCACCGTTGGTTCGCGGGTGCCTGGGTTCGTCACGAAGTGACCGAGCTTCATCGTCGACGTGCGATCAGCGGCGAGCGCCAGCAGCGGAATCGACTCCTGCCACAGCACGTGCGAGTCGTACGTCCAGCCGTACTCAAAGCCGTTGCGCTCAGCGTGGACGAGCAGATCGAGGAACCGCCCGTACGGGGGATCGGGCATGACGGTGACGCCGAAGCTGATTGCCATGTGCAGACGCTCCATTCGCTCTGTTCCGGAAAGAGGAGAGTCTACTCGCACGGGCCCGTCTCGGAAAGTCCGCCCGGTCCGTCCCCTGCCACCTCTAGCGTTGAGCAGGATGGCGCTCGTTTACGTATTGGTTGCAATCGCGGCGGGCGCGTTTCTGCCGCTCCAAGCCGGCGTGAACACCCGCCTTGCCCACTTCGTTGGCGGCCCGATCCGGGCGTCGCTCATCTCGTTCATCGTCGGCGCGCTGCTCCTCGCGGTCATCGTCGCGATCGCCTATCGCGGTAGCGGACAGCGCGCAGCGGACGCCCCGTGGTGGGCATGGGTGGGTGGCGCGCTTGGGACCGTCTACGTCACGGCGGCGATCGTCGTCGCGCCGCGCATGGGTGTCGGTCCGTTCTTTGGCGTGCTCGTCGCGGCTCAGCTCGTCGCAACCGTCGTGATCGACAAGTTCGGCTGGCTCGGCTACGCCGAGCGTGAGATCACACCTCTCCGCGCGCTCGGCGTGGCGATGCTCGTCGGTGGCGCGCTCCTCGTGCGCCTCGCCTAGCGCTGGGTTACCGCGACGCGAGCCAGGCGAGCGTCTTGTCGGCCAAACGGTCAAGCACCTCGACCGACTGACGCAGATGCTCGTCTTTGGTGTCCTCGAGCTTCGTGTGTGAAAGCCCACGCAGGCTCTGGACGAAGACCATCACCGTCGGAACCCCGGCGCGCGACACCTCGGCAGCATCGTGCAGCGGCCCCGACGGAAGCTTGTGCGACACCCCAGCAACCTCGCTAATCGCCTCGTCGGCGAAGCCGATCAGCCTCTCGTCGAAGAGGATCGGCTCGATCTGCCAGATCTGCTCCCAGGCGACATCGATGTTCTCCTCGGCGGCGA
>CAIWTI010000091.1 GCA_903915545.1 uncultured Actinomycetes bacterium
CGGCATCGAGGAGATCGGCAAGCGCCCCGTTGCGAAGCTCGACATTCCGGTGCGCGCTTCGCTGCGCCTCGCGGCCTACCAGCTCGCGTGGACTTCCGAGCCCGTCCACGCGGTCGCGAACGATGCGGTCGAGCTCGTGCGATCCGCGAAGCTTGAGCGCGCTGTCCCGTTCACGAACGCCGTTGTCCGTCGCCTCGGGCGCAGCATGAGGGGGCTCGTCGCGTCGCTTCCGCCCGGACCCCTGCGCGAGTCGTACCCCGACTGGATCTATGACACGTGGGTGCGCGACTTCGGCATCGACGAGGCGATCGAGCTGATGGAGGCCCAGAACGAGCCGCCCGAGCTCGTCGTGCGCTCGGCCGACGCGGTGGGTGAGCTGACCGACGTTCCTGGCGCCTGGCGTGTCGACCGCATCAACCCCGCCGACCTCGCGTCGGGGCGCGTGTGGCCGCAAAGTCGCGGCTCCCAGATCGCGGCGCTCGTCCTGGGCTCGCAGCCCGACGAGAAGATCCTCGACGGCTGCGCTGCACCCGGTGGGAAGACAGCGATGCTGAACGGCGCCGTGACGGCAGTCGAGCTCCACCCAGGCCGCGCCCGTGAGCTCGAGGAGAACCTCCGCCGCCAGCACCGCACGAACGTGACGATCGTGAACGGCGACCTGCGAGAGCTGCCAGCCGATGGCTTTGATCGCGCTCTCGTCGATGCCCCGTGCTCGGGCCTCGGTGTCCTCGCCCGACGGCCCGACTTGCGCTGGCGCGCGCAGCCACTCGCGGAACTCCAAACCGAGCTGCTCGCCGCCGCGGCAGCCCGCGTGAAGCCGGGCGGCACGATCGTCTACTCGGTCTGCACGTTGAACCGCGACGAGAACGAGGCTGTCGTTGATGCCTCAGGCCTCGAGGTTGAGTCCCTCGCGGACGAGTGGCCGCAGTTTCGCCACCCCACCCGTCCCGAGTTCCTCCTCACGACGCCACATCGGCACGGCACGACGGGCTTCTTCATCGCTCGCCTGCGCAAGTGGTAGAAGCACACCATGGATGACAAGGCCTTCCTCGATCGCGCGCTCGATCTGGTTCGAGCGGATCCGCTGCGCGCATATCCCAAGCCGACAGTGGGAGCGGTTGTGGTCGTCGACGGGAAGGTCGTCGCCGAAGGCGTAACCGAGCAGGGGGGACGTCACGGTGAGGTCGTCGCCCTCGACCAAGTCGCTGGACGCGTTGCGGGCGGGACGATCTACGTGACGATGGAGCCGTGCTCCCACTGGGGAACGACCCCGCCGTGTACCGAACGCGTGCTCACCGAAGGACTCACCCGCGTGGTCGCGGCTTCACGTGACCCTAATCCCGAAGCGGCCGGCGGCCTCGACTACCTCCATGAACGTGGGGTTGCTGTCGAGTCGGTTGACTGCTTCGAGGCCCGGGCGCTCTCGGAAGCCTGGCGAACCTTCGTCGCGAAGCGGCGGCCGTTTGTCGTCTACAAGGTTGCGACGACGCTCGACGGTCATGTCACGCTGCCCGGCGAACGCTGGATCACGAGTGAGGCAAGCCGTCGCTTCGTCCATGAGCTGCGGGCGCGCTACGACGCGGTCGCCGTTGGCATGGGCGCGGTGCGCGCCGACGCGCCACGCCTCGATGCCCGCGACGTCCCGACGCCCCGCGGCCAGCCACGCCGACTCGCGTTCGGTCGCGGACCGCTGCCGCCCGATTCCGGACTCGAACTCTGCACCGGACCGCTTGCCGATGAGCTCGCGCGCCTCGCGTCCGAAGGTGTGCAGTCGATCTTGCTCGAAGGTGGGCCAACGCTCGCAGGCGCGTTCCTCGACGCGGGCCTCGTCGACAAGGTGCTGCTCTTTGTCGCACCGGTTCTGAACGGCGGTGACGGGCCAACTGCCTTCCCGCGGCTAGGATCTGTCGAGCGCCTCTCGAACCTGACCGTTTCACGGATCGGGGACGACGCGCTCATCGAGGCCTATGTCAACGCACCCTGACTTCCAGCGCGCCGACGACGAGATCGTCACGCACCTCTCCCACTGGCTGATGGGCCAGATCGGGAACGACGAGCTGCGCAAGCGGGTTGAGGGGATTGACACCGATGTACTCGCCCCCGGCCAGCGGGCCGCTGTCGCAGAGCTGATGGTTGATCTGCAGAACGCGCTGCCGGGTGAGCGAGGCGATCTTGAGCGCGTTGTGCGCGAGACGATCGAAGCGCTCGCCTACGGGGACTGACCGGTGTTCACCGGCATCGTCCGCGAGGTTGGCGTGGTTGCTGCCGTCGAGGGTGGCGCTGAAGGTGTGCGCCTGACGATCACGGCACCAACGACCGCACCGGGCATCGTGCTTGGCGGCTCAGTGGCGATCTCTGGTGTGTGTCTGACCGCCGTCGAGATCGGCCAGCGTGACCTCGTCTTCGAAGCCGTTCCCGAGACGCTCGCACGTACCTCCCTCGGGAAGCTCGTCGCGGGTGCACCTGTCAACATTGAACCGGCCCTCCTTGCCGGTGAGCCGCTCGGTGGGCACTACGTTCAGGGCCATGTCGACGGTGTGGGCACGGTTCGCTCGGTGACGCCGGAAGGCGACGGCGTGCGACTCGGCTTTACGGTTCCCGACGATCTTCTGCGCTACGTCGCGTTCAAGGGCTCGATCACGATCGAGGGTGTCAGCCTCACTGTCGCCGCCCTTGACGACACAGGGCTTGAGGTCGCGTTGATTCCGCACACGCTTGAGGCAACGACCCTCGGTGGACTCACGCTTGGCGACCCCGTGAACCTTGAGGTCGATGTGCTCGCGAAGTACGTCGAGCGCATGACGTCGGCGACAGCCAGCCGTACGCCGTCGGCGTCGTGACACCCGGCCGGTAACGTCTTCCTATGGCTGTGACAACGCCCTTTGCCACGATCGAAGAGGCCATCGCTGACATTCGCGAAGGCCGGTTCGTCGTGGTCGTTGACGATCCCGACCGCGAGAATGAGGGCGACCTCGTCATCGCGTCGCAGTTCGTCACCCCCGACGCGATCAACTTCATGGCAACGCACGCGCGCGGGCTGATCTGCCTGTGTCTCACGCAGGAGAAGGCAGATGTCCTTGGTCTGCGCCCGATGACCGACCGCAACGAAGCACCGTTGGGCACGGCGTTCACCGTCTCGATCGAGGCGCGAGAGGGTGTGACGACTGGGATCTCGGCCGCCGACCGCAGTCACACCGTCCAGGTTGCGATCGCGCCGGATGCGAAAGCAAGCGATCTCGTCCAGCCAGGCCATGTCTTTCCGTTGCGCGCGCGCCCCGGTGGCGTGCTCGAGCGGATCGGGCAGACCGAGGCTGCAGTTGATCTCGCGCGCCTCGCGGGCCTCAACCCGTCGGGTGTGATCTGCGAGATCATGAACGACGACGGGACGATGGCGCGTGTCTCTGACCTGGTGCCGTACTGCGAGAAGCACGGGTTGAAGATGGTTACGGTCGCCGACCTTGTCGAGTACCGCCGCCGCCACGAGAAGCTCGTCGAGCGCGGTGCCACGGTGCGGATGCCCACGGAGTTTGGGGAGTTCACGGCGGTCGCCTTCCGCGAGGTGCTCACGGGCAAGGCGCACGTCGCTCTCGTCCACGGCGATGTCGATGGGGCAGAGAACGTCCTTGTCCGCGTCCATTCCGAGTGTCTCACCGGCGACGTCTTCCATTCGATGCGCTGCGACTGTGGCGAGCAGCTTCAGCAAGCGCTGATCCAGATCGCAGGTGAGGAGTGTGGCGTGCTGTTGTACCTCGCTCAGGAAGGTCGCGGCATCGGGCTCTTGAACAAGCTTCGGGCCTACGAGTTGCAGGAGCAGGGCTTCGACACGGTCGAAGCCAACACCAAGCTGGGCTTCCCGGCCGACGGCCGCGACTACGGGATCGGTAATCAGATCCTTGCCGACCTCGGGCTGACAACGATTCGCATCCTCACGAACAACCCGAAGAAGCTCACCGGCATCGATGGCTTCGGTCTGTCGGTTGTGGAGCAGGTGCCGATCGAAATACCGCCGAACGCGGAGAACCGCCGGTATCTAGCCGCCAAGCGGGATAAGCTCGGACACCGTTTGCACCATCAAGATATTCGCGACCTTCCGTAAAGCCTCGAGCAAAGCGAGCCCATGAGCGACCAGTTCCCGCCGTACGATGCGCCCCCGTCGTTGCCCCCGCGTTCCGATGACGACGAGCCGGGCGGCCCACCTGCGGCTGCCGAACCGCTTGCGCAAGTTCCCGCGGACGATCCATTCGCCGCGTGGCCTCAGGCTGAATCGGGCAAGGTCGTTGAGGATCGGGCCGAGTCGGGCAAGGTGATCCAGCATTCCGCTGGTGAGATCGAGATTCCCGATGGCTACTCAGTGATCGAAGGCAGCCCGATTGGCAAGCGCCGCTCGGTCGCGGTTGTCGTCTCGCGGTTCAACGGGAACCTGACGAACCGCATGCTGAAGCGCGCGATCGAGGCGCTCGAGGCAGCGGGTGTTGCTCCCGACGCCGTCACGATCGTTCCCGTGCCGGGGGCGTTCGAGCTGCCACTTGCTGCGCTCGCGCTTGCGAAGACGCGCAACTACGCCTGCGTCGTTGCGCTCGGCGCAATCGTCCGAGGCGAGACACCGCACTTCGACTACGTCGCAGCCGAGGCAGCTTCAGGCCTCCAGCTTGCGGGCATCGAGACGGGTGTGCCGGTCGCGTTCGGCGTGCTCACGGTCGAGACCGTGGCGCAGGGCGAGGCTCGCATCGACCGCGCGGCCGACGCTGTCGAGAGCGCGCTCGAGATGGCTGACGTGTTCGCGCAGCTGCGCACCACCTCGCGCGGCTGACGCACGTGCTCGACCAGGCGATCTACCTGGGCGACAACCTTGAACTGCTCGCTCGTCTGCCCGACGCGTCGATCACGCTCGTCTACATCGACCCGCCGTTCAACACGGGGCGCGATCAGCGGCGGCTCACGCTCGCGACGACGCGCGACGACGACGGCGATCGCGTCGGCTTCGGCGGCAACGCCTATCGCTCCGACGTTGTCGATAGCAAGGCGTACAACGACACGTTCGACGACTATCTCGCGTTCATCGAGCCGCGGCTCCGCGAAGCCCGTCGGGTGCTGAACGAGCGGGGGACGCTCTACTTCCACATCGACTACCGCGAGGCGCACTACTGCAAGGTGCTGCTCGACCAGATCTTCGGTCGCGAGTGCTTTCTGAACGAGATCATCTGGGCCTACGACTACGGCGCGAAGCCAAAGACTCGCTGGCCTGCCAAGCACGACACGATCCTCGTCTACGTCAAGGATCCGGCGAGCTACCACTTCGATTCGGAGGCCGTTGATCGTGAGCCGTACATGGCGCCGGGCCTCGTGACGGCCGAGAAGGCAGCGAGGGGCAAGCTCCCGACCGATGTTTGGTGGCACACGATTGTCTCGCCGACCGGCAAGGAGAAGACCGGCTACCCGACGCAGAAGCCGCTCGGTGTGCTTCGGCGGATCGTCCAGGCATCGAGCGCTCCCGGCGATTGGTGTCTCGACTTCTTCGCGGGCAGCGGCACGCTCGGTGCGGCGGCCCTTGAACTCGACCGGCGATGCGTGCTGTGTGACGCGAACCCCGAGGCCGTCGAAGTGATGCGGGTGCGCCTTGGGCTTCCTGTCCGTCGCGTCGATGGCAGCGCGCTTCCGGCACCCGCTGCCGCAGCCTCGCCCGCCTAGATCGCGGCGAACGCGGGGCTTCGGCTACACTCCTCCGTCGATGTCCAAGGTCTGCTCAGTCTGCGGCAAGGGTCCCTCGTTCGGGAACAACCGGTCGCACTCGATGGTTGCTACGAGGCGCCGCTTCGACGCGAATCTCCAGAAGATTCGCGTATTGGTGAAGGGCTCGCCGGTACGCGCGTACGTTTGCACGCGCTGCCTCAAGGCGGGCAAAGTCACCAAAGCCATCTAGGTCTCGATTCCGCCAACGCGATCGAGGAGCCGGTAGCTGCGCTGCCGCGCTTGCGTGCGCGCTGTCGCGGAATCGTTTCTGAGGTTCGGGCGCAACCGCAGGGCACCCTCCGGGTGTCTAATGGTTCAGATGGCCGGACTTGTCGTTGAATCAGAGCTTGGCGCGATCACGATCTCGCGTGATGTGGTTGCCGACATCGTTTCCGAGACCGCGCAGCGCTGTTACGGCGTCGTCGGTCTCAGCCCCGCGTCGCGCGTTCGCCGGATCCTCCGCCGTGACGGAATCACTGTTGCCGGCGACGCGAGCGGCATTGCGATCGAGTTGCACGTCGTTGTTGAGCATGGTCTGAATCTTGCGGAGGTGGCTGCGACGATCCGGTCGCAGGTCTCGTATGAGGTCGGGCGTCTTGTCGGGCTGCCGGTCGCGTCGGTTGAGGTCGTTGTCGCTGCGGTTCGGGAGGGTGCGTGAGAGCGCGCGTTCTTGAGCTGGCGCGCGGTGCGCTGGCGGCAATCGAGGCCAACAGAACGCGGATCGATGACCTCAACGTCTTCCCAGTGCCTGACGGAGACACGGGCACGAACTTGACCCTCACCGTGCGCGCGATCGTCGAGGCGCTCGAAAAGCCCGGCGCCGACGACCGGCCTGGGCTTGCCCACGACGTCGCGCGAGCGGCCCTGATGGGCGCGCGCGGCAACTCCGGTGTGATCCTCTCGCAGATCGTTCGCGGCGCGGCGGAGACGCTCGGCTCACAAGCCGACCTCGATCTCGCGGCTGTCGTGCGTGGAGCCAGCGATGCCGCCTATCGCGCTGTGCGCAGCCCGGTCGAGGGGACGATGCTGACGGCGGTTCGCGAACTTGCCGAGGAGGCCGAGGCGGGTGGGACGATCGCATCGATCATCGCGCGTGGCGACGACTGCGTGCGGCGAACGCCTGAGCTGCTGCCAGTGCTCGCCGATGCGGGCGTTGTTGATGCCGGTGCTGCCGGACTTATCGAGATCGTCCGCGGGATCGCTGCCGTCTGGACGGGCGAGGACATCGCTCCCGTCGCTTCGGTGTTGGCGCCTCGCCTGACGATGGCGGCCGACCTCCAGCACGAAGATTCCGAATTTCGCTACTGCACCGTGTTTGTGGTCGAGGGCGACGGCCTGAATGCCGACGAGCTTGAGCAGGCACTCGATCCGCTCGGCGACTCGCTGCTCGTCGTCGGCGACCCGACCGCGCTCAAGGTGCACGTCCACACCGACGATCCGGGTGCTGCGTTGAGCCTTGGCGTGGCGCGCGGAACGCTTGCGGGAATCGAGATCGCGAACATGCACGAGCAAACACGCGACCGCGAGCGGCGGCTGCAAGCTGTTCCCGATCTACCGGTGTCGGAGTGCGGGATTGTCGTCGTCGCTGCGGGCGATGGGAATCGGGCGCTCTTCGAAAGCCTTGGTGCGATCGTCGTCGATGGTGGCGAGACGATGAATCCGTCGACGGCCGAGATTCTCGCCGCGGTGGAGCGCTCACCAACGACTGAGGTCGTGGTGCTTCCAAACAACAAGAACGTTGTGATGGCTGCCGAGCACGCCGCTGCGAATGCGCAGCGCGTCGTGCGTGTCGTGCCGACGGTTTCGATGCAGGCTGGCCTCGCGGCTGCGGTCGCGTTCGACCCGAACGTACCTGCCGACGACAACGTTGCTGAGCTGGCCGATGTCGTCGAAGGCGTGCGCACCGGCGCAGTCGCCCGTGCTTCGCGTGACGCCGAGTTTGGGGGCGTGGCCGTGCGGGAGGGGGAGTGGCTCGCTCTCGAAGATGGCGTTGCCGTTGCGACAAATGCCGAATCGCTCGGGGCCGTTCGAACCCTCGTTGAGCGGCTGCTGGCTGAGCCGCGGGCGATCCTCACGGTGCTGCTCGGTGTGGGTGCGCCCGATCTCACGGCGCTGCTTGCCGAAGTGACCGAGCGGCATCCAAACGTCGAGCTCGACGTGCACGACGGCGGGCAGCCGCACTACGCGGTGCTCCTCGCCGCCGAGTAGCGCGAAAACCTGCAAAGCTCCGCGGCGATGAACCTCACTTCCGCGAACACCGCGATCGTTCTCGATTCGACGGCCGACTTCCCCGAAGGACCAGCGCGCTTTGCCAACTGGCGCGTCGTGCCGTTGTATGTGACCTTCGGCGACACGAGCTACCGCGACTACGTCGACCTTGGGCCCGAGGAGTTCTACGCCAGGCTCACGAGCGCGCCCGAGTTGCCGCGCACCTCGCAGCCAACGCCCGGCGACTTTGCCGCGACCTACGCCGAGCTTGCCGGGTACGAGCGCATCCTCTCGCTGCAGCTCTCCTCGAAGCTCTCGGGAACCTACGCGAGCGCCGTGCAGGCCTCGACCGACGATCCACGCGTTCGGGTGATCGACACGGAGACTGTCTCGGCCGCCGTCGCGATGCTCGCGCTGGCGATCCAGCGCCGACTTGACGCGGGGACGACCGACGACGAGATCGATGCGCTGATCGAACGCTTCAAAGCCGATCACGGACTGCTCTTCACGATGGAGACGCTTGAGTACCTCGCAAAGGGTGGGCGCATCGGGAAGGGCGCGGCGTTCGCCGGCTCGCTACTCAACGTGAAGCCCGTGCTGGCGATCCAGGATGGCGAAGTCGTTCCGATCAAGCGGCTGCGTGGCGAGGCGAAGGCATGGGACGAACTGCGACGGCTGTTCGAGGAGGCGACGACCGATCGTCCTTCGTTGCGCGTGGGCATCGCCCACGCGGCGGCGCCTGCGCGCCTGGAGACGTTGCGCAAGCTCGTTGGTGAATCGCGGCCGCGGGCGCTGATTGAGGTCGCGACGATCCTCGGCGCGGTTGTTGGAACGCACGCCGGGCCAGGGACGATCGGGTTCTTCTGGTTCGACGACGTCGACTCTCCGGCGTAGGTCCCTTTCCATACCAAAGGGGTTCATCCGGTCCGGGACCTATACTCCCGGCGGGTGAGGATGCAGGTTCCCGCACATACGGGTTTTGCCGGGCTGGTCCAGGATGAAAACTGGCGCCGCCCTCGAGGCTGGGCACGCCCAGAGCGGCTGCACGACCCCGTCACCAACCTCCCAGGCGTGGGGCCGACGCTCGCCAAGCGCCTCGTCCCGCTCGGGATCGAGACCATTGGCGACCTGCTCTACCGCCGCCCGCGCCGCTACGAGACGGCTGCCGATCAAATTCCGATCGGGTCGCTCAACACCACCGACGAAGTGGTGATCGCCGGGACGGTCGGCGACATCCGCACCCGCATGCTGCCGCGGCGCCGCTCGCTCGTATCCGCGCGGATCACTGACGACACAGGGACGATCTCGGCGACTTGGTTCAACCAGCCGTGGGTTGCCGATCGGCTCCGTCCAGGCATCGCCGTGCGGCTCCGCGGCAAGACCGGGCGCTACGGGTTCGACGTCAAGACCTACGACCTCGGCGACGACGCGGCGAAGGCGACGGCCGACTTCGCGCCGGTGTACGGCGCGAGCGAGCATGTCTCACCGACGCGGCTGCGCGAGCTCACCCGCAGCGCCGTCGAGACGCACATCCACGACGTGCTCGATCCGCTACCCGCCGATCTTGATCTGACGCTTCGGCGCGACGCCCTCGCGACGATCCATTTCCCCGACACCCCGGCGCAGGCCGAAGAGGCGCGCAAGCGGCTCGCTCTCGACGAGCTCATCGCGCTACAGCTCGCCGTCTTTCGCTCTCACGACGACAGCGCGGTCGCCGACGCGCTCCCGAAGCCCGGCGAGCTGATCGATCGCTACCGCGCCGCGCTTCCGTTCACCCTTACCGAGCACCAAGAAGCGGCGATCCGCGAGATCGATCGCGACCTCCAGAAGCCGGTACCGATGCAGCGATTGCTCCAGGGCGACGTTGGCTCAGGCAAGACGGTCGTCGCGCTCTACTGCCTGCTGCGTGCGGTTGAGGCGGGTCGGCAGGGCGCGTTGATGGCACCCACCGAGACGCTCGCCGAGCAGCACTTCCTGACGGTCGAAGCGATCTGCCGCGAACTTGGCGTCACGTGCGTGCTGTTGACGAGCGGGGCCGGGTCGAAGGCATCGCGTGATGCGATCGCCTCGGGTGCGGCGCAGATCGCCGTTGGTACGCACGCGCTGATTCAGCGTGGGGTGGAGTTCGCCGACCTCGCGGTGGCGGTCGTCGACGAGCAGCATCGCTTCGGTGTTGAGCAGCGCCAGGCGCTCTCGGAGCACCGCCCGCACCTGCTGCACATGACGGCGACTCCGATCCCGCGCACGCTCGCACTGACGGTCTATGGCGATCTCGCCGTCTCGGAGATTGCGCAGCCACCCGCGAGTCGCAAGCCGATCATCACCGCCTGGGTGGGCGCGGAGCGCTCTGGGGAGGCGTATGAGCGCCTCTGCGCGCATCTCGACGCTGGGCGGCAGGCGTACGTCGTGTGTCCGCTGATCGAGCTCTCAGAGACGCGGCTTGCTCGCGCTGCCGAGGCTGAGGCCGAGCGGCTCCAGCGCTCCGAGCTGCGCAACTACAAGGTCGGGCTGCTCCACGGCAAGCTCAAGCCGGCCGAGCGCCGCGAGGTGATGCGCGCGTTCAAGGGAAGCGAGCTCGACGTGCTCGTCGCAACCACGGTGATCGAGGTTGGTGTCGACGTGCCGAACGCGACGATCATGATCGTCCAGGAGGCCGACCGTTTTGGCCTCGCCCAGCTCCACCAGCTGCGCGGCCGCGTCGGCCGCGGTGCCGAGCAGTCGTACTGCCTGCTTATCTCGCGTGCGAAGGACGAGCTCACCGACAACACGAAGGCGCGGCTGCAGGCGCTCGTCGACTCAACCGACGGCTTCGAGCTCGCCGAGCGCGACCTTGAGCTGCGCGGCGAAGGACAGCTCCTCGGCACCCGCCAATCGGGTGTCGGCGACCTGCGCTTCACTCGGCTGCGCGCCGACCGCGCGCTCCTTGAGCGTGCCCGCGAGCTTGCCCGGGGCCTCGTCGCCGAGGACGGGCCGTGGCACGACGAGGCCGATCGGCTGCTCCAAGGCGCCGACCCGGCCAACCTCGCCTGACGACGCCCAGCTAGCCTCCCGCCGTGCGGATCATCGCTGGCGAAAAGCGGGGCCACGGCATCCAGGCGCCCAAAGGCGAGACGACACGGCCAACGTCAGACCGTGTGCGTGAGGCTGCGTTCAACCTGATCGGCCCGGTCGACGGCGCGAAGACCCTCGACCTCTTCGCCGGCTCCGGCGCGATGGGTCTGGAGGCGCTCTCGCGTGGCGCCGCAAGCTGTGTGTTCGTCGAGAACGATCGTGGCGCCTGCCGGACGATCGACGCGAACCTCGAGAAGCTCAAGCTGCGCGGTCGGCTCGTCCCGCACGACGCGATCCGCTTCCTCGGTGCCGAGTCCGGGACGTACGACCTGATTCTCTGCGACCCGCCCTACGACTACGCCGCCGTCGACCGACTCGCGGCTCATTTCGCGCGCGTCCTCGCCCCCGACGGCCTCCTCGTTTACGAGAGCCAGGCGTCGTTCGAACCCGAGTTCCCCAACCTCAACCTGCGAACGTCTCGACGCTACGGCTCCGCGAGGCTTACGCTTTGGGAGCGATGATGAAGACGGCGATCTGCCCCGGCACCTACGACCCGGTCACGAACGGTCATGTTGACGTGATCCGTCGCGCGGCCAAGATCTTCGACCGTGTTGTTGTTGCCGTTGTCGGCGCGCCCCAACACAAGGAGCCGCTCTTCTCGCTCGAGGAGCGAATCGACTTCTTGAAGGACGCACTCAGCGACATTCCGAACGTCGAGGTCGACGTCTTCAAGGAGCTCGTTGTCGAGTACGCCCGCCGCTGGGAGGCAGCTGCGATCGTCAAGGGCCTCCGCGTCATCTCCGACTTCGAATACGAGTTCCAGATGAACCAGCTCAACCGCACCCTCGCTCCCGAGATCGAAACGGTCTACGTCATGGCGAGTCCGAGCGTCTCGTTCGTCTCTTCATCGGGTGTGAAGGAGATTGCCTCTTTCGGCGGAAATGTCGAAGCACTCGTTCCGAGCGCTGTCGCGCGCCGCATCCGGGAAATCTTCCCGAACGGCCGTGAAGGCACACCACTCTCTGGACGTGAGTAACATCTACGAAACCTAATGGACGTTCTCGTACTCATCGACAAGCTCGACGACCTCGTACACAACGCGAAGGCCGTCCCTCTCACCGACCAGGTTCGCATCGACCGCGAGGAGATCTACGACATCCTCGACCAGATGCGCGCCACGATTCCAGAAGAGATCAAGCAGGCTCGCTGGATCGTCAAGGAGCGTCAGGAGATGCTCGCCGAGGCAAAGCGCGAGCAGGATCGTCTGCTCCAGGAAGCGCGTGAGCAGGCTGTCCGTGAGGCGTCACAGACCGAGATCGTCAAGCTCGCCGAACGGCAGGCCCAGGAGATCGTCGACGACGCGCGCCGCTTGGCCCGCGAAACCCGCCTCGAGATGGAGGATTGGGCCGACGGAATACTGGCCACGCTCGAGAACAACCTGGA
>CAIWTI010000092.1 GCA_903915545.1 uncultured Actinomycetes bacterium
GATCGCGGCCGCGATCGCGAGGCACGCGAACGCCGTCACGACGCGCGTGACTGATCCACTCTTCATCTGCATGTTCGTCCTTTCGGTCTTGGAGAGACGTCGGTCGCGAAGTGACCAACGCGCGCCAACCCGCGTCGTTGAGGGAAGGCCGAACGGTTCGCACACCGCTTCTTCGGTGCCTGTTGCAAACGCTACACCCGTGGATCGTCAGGCCTGTCCGGGGAAAAAACGGATCTGACGAGGCGACTACTCGAGGTGAAGCACGGCTTCGATCTCCGAGGCAGCGCCCGCGATCGAGTCGATCTCCGCTCGGGACCATGGGCGTTCGGCACCGACCTGATGCACTGACACCCAGCCGATCACGGCACCCTCACGAACGACGGGGTGCAGCATCTGCGCCTGCACGCCGTAGACCTGGATGAGCTCGGGCACCACCGGCGGCCCTGAGCCGTCGAACGCGTTCTGAACCAATGTCCGACGCTCGGAAGCAACCCACTGCACCGTCGGCATCGCCCACTGGTTGAGCGAGCGATCGTGCCGAATCGGCGCAACACCCGTCTCGCACGACTCGGCTGCTGCCTGATCGACGTGGAGGCCCCGTTCGGGAACATCAAGACGCACGGTTGTCCGGCTCGCGTTCGTCGAGACTCGCAACCGTTCGAGCGTGTCGCCCAAGCGCGAACGCAACGAGCCGTTCAGCGCCAGATCGCCGAACCCAGGGAGCGAAGCAGGGCGTCCAGCGCGCTCGAGCGCTTGCCACATCGTGGCCGTGACGCTGTCGACGACAAACGTCCCGAGCTCCGCCTCAAGCCGAGCGACGTGAGGAGCGCCACGGAGATTCGTACAGACAACGCCCACGGCATCGCTGCCGACCGCCGCGTCGCGGATCAGCCGAAGAATCCGCTCTGACGAGACATCATCGAAGTCGAGGTTCCGACTGATCCCGAGCGAGGCGACGCTGCTGCACGCAAACCCGGCCCTTGCGTACTCCGCGACGATCCGTTCAGAGACATCGTCGGTGTACGGAACCGCGAGACCAAAGCGTCTTACGCCGTACAGCCCGAATGCGTCGAGCATCGCGAGCGTCGAGGTGGTCGCTGGAATCCCAAGCTCGTCCTCGAGCGTCCCGGCGAGCTCGCGATCCCCATCCACCCCAAGCCATGAACCCGCTGTCCCAGCCCACACGAGCACGGAGACCTCGGCATCGGCCAGAAGTCGTGCCGCGGCGAGCATCTGCTCGGTCGCGAACTGGCGATCCGACCCGCCATCAAGCGCAATTCGTTGGACGCCAACACGACTCACGTGGAGCGAGACTTCATCGGCGAGCGGTGCAACAAGCGCCGCGGCGACGGGTTCGAGACACGTATTCGACGACGGCGTCAGAAGCCCGATGCGAACGGGAGCAGCCATGTCAGGCGCGGGGCTCCGGGCGCGAACCCACCCGTGAGGTGCGTTCCCAGTGCGAGCGCAACCCCTCCGGCGGCCGTCGCGCCGATCACAACCTGACCCTCGCCACCGATGTTGACGAGGCCGGCGCGGGCTGGGACGGCCACCGCGAGAGCAGCCAGCGCAAATGGCGCCGCCTTGTCGATCACCTGGCCGAAGCCGTAGTCGCTGACGATCGTCTGCTCCCACATCGCCTGGTACATCGAGAACGGATTGACGCCACGGGTCGAAACGAAGGCACCAAAGATCGCGAGCGCCAACGCGTAGATCCCAACCCAGAAGCCTGTGCGAACAGCGGCATGTTTCGCCGCCGCCCACGTCAGGCGATCACGCAACGCGGAGAACTGCCCGTCGAGACCTTCAGGCGCAAGAGTCGGCGTCATGCTGGCGCTCCCAACATCAGTCGGCCGATCTCTTGACGGTCGGTGTCGGGCTGGACATAGCCCGCCAGGTGTCCGTCGTGCAGAACGGCGATTCGATCGGAGACCTGGACGAGCTCGTCGAGATCCTCCGAGATCAAGATCACGGCGGCGCCACGGGCGCGCCGCTCAAGGATCAACTCGTGCACTTGCCGCGTCGAAGCGACGTCAAGCCCGCGTGTCGGATACGAGAGGACGTAGACCGGGGCCTCGACGGCGAGCGCGTGCGTAAGGAGGACGCGCTGGATGTTGCCGCCCGAGAGCGTCGCGACATGACGGCCGGCGTGAGCCATCTTCAACTTCGCCAGCTCGTCGAGACGCGCAACGATCCGCCGGAGACCACGCCAGTCGATGCCGAAACGGCTGCGGTTCGTCTCGTCCTTCTCTTTCAGCCGGCCAAGGGCGATGTGCTCGAGCACGCTCATCCCCCACACGACCCACTGGCGAACGGGATCCTCCGGGACGTTCGAGACGCCAGCACGGAGCGCGACGCTTGGATCAGCTCGCTTGATGTCGGTGTCGGCGACCGCCAGCGCACCTTCGTGCCACCGCAGCGCACCCGCGATCGCATCGGCGAGCTCGCGCTGACCGCTGCCTGCGACACCGGCGATGCCGAGCACCTCGCCGGCACTCACGGTGAGGTCAAGGGAACGCAAACCAGCCCGTCCGCCCTCGCCGGGCACCTTGAGCTGCGAAATCGTGAGCAGCGGGCGCGCGTCAGGGACGGGCGGGCGCTCCGAGGGGAGCGGAGGTACGGCGCGGCCAACCATCGCCTCGACCAGCTCAGCGTCGTCAACCGAGTCCGGCGCGACACCTTCGAGGACGCTCTTGCCACCGCGGAGGACGGTGAGACGGTCAGCGATGTGCCGGGCCTCACGAAGCTTGTGGGTGATCATCACGACCGAGTAGCCCCGATCGCGCAGCGCGTTGACCTGAGTGAAGAGGCCATCGACCTCTTGCGGAGCGAGCACGCTCGTCGGCTCGTCGAGGATCAAGACCTTCGCGCCAGCAACGAGCACCTTCGCGATCTCGACCTGCTGCTGCTGCGCGATCGGCAGCGTCCGCAGCTGGGCCGAGAGATCGACCTTCAGGCCTAGAGCCTCGGCGACCTCGTCAAGCCGCTCGGCAATCTCGCGACGCTTCAGCCGAATGCCACTCCCCGGGGCAGCGAGTGCGACGTTTTCGAAGACTGTCAGCGCCGGGACGAGCCGAAAGTCCTGAAAGACCATTCCGAGACCGAGCCGCCGCGCCTCGAGCGGCGAGGTGATCGCAACAGGTGTTCCGTCGAACGCGATCGAGCCCGAGTCGGGCTGGTAAACGCCGTAGAGCATCTTCATCAACGTGCTCTTGCCCGCTCCGTTTTCGCCGAGGACGCAGTGCACTTCGGCGGGCCAGAGCTGAAGGTCGACGTCGTCGTTTGCCTGCACCTCACCAAAGCGAATCGACAGTCCCTGCACGTCGATCAGCGGGTACCCCGACGGCGTGCTCACAGCGCGCTCTCCTGGTTGCCGTTGAGCATGCGCTCAAGCGCGCTGCCGACCGCTGCTTCAACGAGGCGCTGTGACTCGGCGATGTGGCGGCCGAGCAGACCCTCGGCTTCCGGATCGGCAACGAGCACCGCGTCGAGCACCCCAAGGTGCTGCGCGATCGTCGCCTGAATGCGGCCTTCGATCACGAAGTCGTGCGTACGCACTGGGCGGATCCGCTCGCAGATGCGACGAAGGTCGTCGACGAGCTCGGCGTTTCCGGTCGCTTCAGCGAGCCGGCGGTGGAAGTCCTCGTCGACGAGGACGAAGTCGGGGTCGACCTCGGGTGCATCAAGCTTCAGGACGTCCCACTCGGCGTGCAGCTCACGCAGCCCTTTGAGCTCGGCGGCAGGAAGCTCACCGGCAGCCAAGCGCTCAACGGTCGAGCGGATCGAGTACAGCTCGAGCGCCTTGCGGAGCTCGTAGAACTCGCGTGTCGAACGGCCGGTCGGGTGGTTAACGCGATAGCCCCCATCGGGATGGCGATCGAGGAACCGCTCCGCGTACAGTCGAAGCAGAGCCTCACGCACCGGGGTGCGCGACATCGAGAGCCGCTCCGCGATCCGGCGCTCGCCGAGCTGGACGCCAAGCGGCACCTCACCGGTCAGGATCAGTGACTTGATCTCGCGGTAGGCGACATCGCTCGACGACGGCAGCACTGCGTAGAACGCTTCGGGGTACGACTCGGTCACGCCGCGGAGACCGCCGCGCTCACGCCGATCGCTGCGATCAATGCGTCCGACGGAGCGATCGCCCCGAAGACGCCGCCCTGCATCGTCACCATCTTCAGCGCCGCCTCGTAGTTGCCAACGTCGGTCGCGCCGGTGCAGTCGGAAAGGAGCAGGCACTCGTAGCCGCGATCGTTCGCCTCGCGCATCGTCGTGTGCACGCACACGTCGGTGGTGATGCCGGTGAGGATGATGTGCGTGATGCCGCGGCTGCGCAGCAGCAGATCAAGATCAGTGGCGTAAAACGCACCCTTGCCCGGCTTGTCGACGACAAGCTCGCCTGCGATCGGGGCAACCTCAGGGACGATCTCCCATCCCGCTTCGCCCCGCACGAGAATCCGGCCGCATGGGCCGGGGTCGCCAATGCCAGCACCGATCCGCTGCGACCGCCACAGCTTGTTCGGCGGACAGTCGGAGAGGTCTGGCCTGTGCCCTTCGCGCGTGTGCACTACGGTTCCGCCCCAGGCGCGAAACTCCGCGAGCACCTTTGCCGTCGGCTCAAGCCCGCCGCGCGTGAGCGACAGGTCGTAGCCCATCCGATCGACGTAGCCACCGGGTCCGCAGAAGTCGACCTGCCAGTCAATGCAGATGAGGGCCGTCCGCGCAGGATCGAGCGCGCCGTCGAACGGCCAGTTGTACGGCTCCGCTTGCACTTGGCCGGGAATCGGTTCGTCCATGGGTGTGCTCTCCTTGTCGAGCGGGGGAAAGAGAGGGGCGATTGGCGCCGCGCCGGAGTAGCCGAGTGCGGCAAGGACGTCTGCGGCCGACGCGTAGGCGCCGAAAATGCCGCCGGAATGCATGACCGTGCTGCGTGCCGATTCAACGAGCGATGCGTCGACGGGCACGCACGCATCAGGAACGAGCAGGCACTCGTACCCCATGTCATTTGCAGCGCGAAGGGTCGAGTGAACAGGCCCTTCAAGTCCGTATCCGACGATCAGAAGGTCGGTTCGGCCAAGGCCGCGCAGGAGATCGTCGAGTGCGCTGCCGTGGAAGGCGCTGCCAGAACCGGTCGGCACGATGTGGTCGGGATTGGTGGCTGCAACGACCGCGTCGGGAAGTTCCTGGTCGGCCGCGACAATCACGAGGCCGCCCGCCGCGGTCACCGCGCTCGCGAGCGCACCGAGGATGTCGTCGACCGCATCAGCCTCGGGTGTCGTGCCCCGAAATGCCGCGCTCGCCACGACGAGCAGCGCGAGCGACTTCGCCTGCGGTTGGCCGTGGAAGGGCCACGGGTACGGAACAGCGGATTCGACCGTTGCAAGTGCCATGCAGCGAGGCTACGAGCGGGTCGTTGCACATCAGCGACCGGATGATTGCCAGTGCATTTCCTGAATGTTTCCTAGCGATGAACGGTTGCTTGACCGTGTTCGCGCAACCCCTGTAGGGTGCTGGGTATACCGCTGGGCATGGCGCCCGGTGCGCGACGATGACGTCGCTCCAGTCGAATGGACTCCCGTTCGACTGATGTCGAAGCCGACATCCCAATTCACTTGTCGACTTTGAAGGAGCGAACGACGTGCGCGACGCATGGCTGTATGCGAAGGAGAAGGACGGGGCCCGCGAGCTTGGCTCGGCGCTCGTCGAGCTCGGGTACCGCCCCCGGTACGTAAGCGACGCCGACCACGTGATCGTCCCGCGCGACGGCGCGCCGGTGCGGGCGCCGGAGCTTGCGGTGGTCGTGACTGGACCCGGCCAGAAGCCACAACTCGATCTTCTCCGACGGCTCCGGATGGCCGACCAGTTGCGTGATGCGGCGCTCGTGCTCGCCGTCGAACCGGAACACCTGCGTCTCGTCCCCGAGGCTGGGCTCGCGCATGAGCTTCTCGTCAACCCCTACTCACTCGACGAGCTCAGCGCACGGGTGACTCGTGCGACGAGCGAGGTGCGGCGCTCAGGTGTCGAGGTCGTTCGCGATGGCTCGCTCGAGCTGAACCTCGCCTCGTACCGCGTGAGCCTCGACGATCGGCCCGTGCCGTTTCGGTACATGGAGTACGAGCTGCTCAAGTTCCTCGTCACCCACCCAAACCGCGCGTTCTCGCGCGAGGCGCTCCTCTCGAGCGTGTGGGGCTACGACTACTACGGCGGTGCGCGCACGGTCGATGTGCACGTTCGCCGAATCCGCTCGAAGCTCGGCACCTACGCCGAGAGGATCCGCACGGTCAGAAGCGTCGGGTACCTGTTCGAAACCGCCTAGGCGGCCCGAACAGGTACCCGTACAGCTTCCTTCTGCGACCTAACTGCTCGGGGCAGCAACTGCAGACGCGCCATAGGGACGACGCGCACCGGGAATTCCGAAGCCCTGCAGGGCCATGACGAGCATGAAGATGCCGTAGGCGACCACGATGATTCCCGTGATCTCCACGACCGGCCCGACAAAGTTGATCTTCGAGACCGACGTCAGCTTCTTGTAGTTCGTGTTTTGCGTCTCGAGGACCGGCACGACGTCCGTCGAGAAGTACGTGGCGACCTGTGGAAGCGTCTTCATCGGCGTACCGGCGAAGTTCGTCGCACCGTTCACACCCGGCACGTCGTTCCAGCCGTTCGTGACGGCAGAGACGTTCG
Organism: uncultured Actinomycetes bacterium; assembly: GCA_903915545.1. Lineage (GTDB taxonomy): Bacteria > Actinomycetota > Thermoleophilia > Gaiellales > Gaiellaceae > PALSA-600. Next base: position 6,685 of record CAIWTI010000092.1, read on the forward strand.
TGATCGCGGCGGCCAGACCCGGGAAGTTCGCCTTCAACGCAGCCAGGAGACCTGCCTGATCGACCTTGAGCGACTGCTCGAGGAACGTGAGCAGGCCAGGCACCTCGGCCGAAACGCCGGACACCGGGAGCATCTGCAGCAAGGCAAGCGTGTGCGGGAAGTTCGTCTGCAGCGCAGCGATCACCTGCGGCTGCGTGAGACCCGCACCCTTGGCGACGAACGCGACGAGCTTCGGCACCTCGGCTGCTGCCCCACCCTGCTCGGTCATGATCGGATCCTCGAGCTTCATGATCGTGGCGGCAATATCGATGCCACCGCGATCGGCCTGAATCCGGGCCGGATCGTTGACAGGCTTCAGCCCATCGAGCAGCTTCTGTCCGTTACTTGTCCGCGGAATCACCGAGATGGCGATCGAGAGCAGGACGACAACGAGTCCGACGGCCGTCACAACGCCCGCCCCACCGATTGCGGTGAGCTTGGTCGACTTCCCCTTCGCGTTCAGCCGCATCATGAAGACGGCGAAGACGATCACGATGATCGCGACTGCGAGCAGCAGCGGGGCGATCCAGTTCCATGTCGTCGGGTTGTCGAGGCTCTTGTAGTTCGCCTGCTGGTTCTCGAGCACCGGGATGACGTCGCTACTGAAGTACGCCGCCACGTCGGGAACGCTCTTGATCGGTGTTGTGCCGTCGAAGCGCGTCGCACCGCCGAGATTCGGAACAGCATCCCAGCCGTTCGTCACTGCCGGAAGGGTCGTCACCGCCTGCGTAATCGCAGGGAAGTTCTTCTGCAACGCAGCAAGGAGTTGCGGCTGCGTGACATGGAGCGCCTTCTCGAGGAACGCGAACAGGCCCGGCTCCTCGGCCGTGACCGCAGACAGCGGAATCGTCTGCAGCAACGCCAAGGTGTGCGGGAAGTTCTTCTGGAGTGCCGCAACAACCTGCGCCTGCGAGAGCCCGGTCTTCGCCGAAACAAATGCCACGAGCTTCGGCACCTCAGCGGCACCACCGCCGCTTGGTGTCACGAGCGGGTTTGCCATCGCCACGTTCGCGCCGATCAGATCGACACCGGCACGGTCTGCGGCGACGCGCGCGGGCGCGAACGCCGGCCGTGCGCCGTCGAGCACCTTCTGGCCCGCGTTCAGCCGCGGAATCAGGTTGAGCCCGAGAACGACGGCCGCAACAAATACGCCCACAACGAGCACAACAACCCACTGCAGCGCACCAAACGGATTTCCACCCTTACCTTGCATCGACATCCTCCTCACTCTCGCCGCTTCCACCCTCGTGGGCAGCCTGCGACACCACGGCTGAGCCAGCGCAACCCCCGCAGCACTGGCCTGCCTGAACACACGGAAGAGACGCCTGAACTCGAGCGCGAGATCGACGCGGTTGGTCTTCGTCTACTCGCCCGACAAGGTGGTCACCGGAGCGATCCGGAACACCACCCTCTGCCTGCTGCAGTACGAAAGCCATTGGTTGGGACGTTCCTCGCCACGCAACATCGCGGCATCGGGGAACTGCCGAAACCGCACCGGGCGGAAACTACGCAATTCGCTGCGGCGGACTAGTGCACGCAAAACGCCGCGTGCGGCGTCTTCTGATCCCACGTGATGCCGGGAGCGGCAACCGAGAGAACGCGAACCGCGTAACAGCCCTTCGCGGGGGTGCCGCGTGCCGTGAGACCAAAGACGCCTCCGACAGTTCGCCCGTGTGAGGCCGCGAATGTCGTTGAACCGCGAACGACGGAGACCGACACGTGCGCATCCACAGGCTTGCCGGACAGGTCGACGACCGCGATTCCCAGGTGGAGATGCCCCTTGCGGATACCGAACGTCTTCACACGAACAGACCCAGGCAGGGCTTTCACGCAGTACGACGTGTCTGGTGCTGTTCCGTTCCACGCGTATCCGGGCGAGACCACTGAACTCACCTTCACCGAGTAGCAACCGAGCGTCAGGATCGGCGCCGCGGTGAATCCAACCGAGCCGTCAGCTCCACTCGTCGCGACCGTCGACGCGATCGGTGTGTCACCGACGAGGAGGGTGACGCGAACACGGCTCGCCGGAGTCGAACCATCCTTGCCCGCGATCGCGAGATCGACGTGCATTCGGTTGTTGTCGGTCGGGCTGAACTGCACGGTCGAAACCGTCACCTCAGGTGGCGCCTGGGTCGTCGCTGGCGCGGTCGTGGTCACTGGCGGCGGCGTTGGCGCGGCGACGATCATCGACTTCGTCTGAACCTGGCTGCCGAGCGTCGTGGTGATGGTCGGCGATCCAGGTGTTGCGTCGAGCGCGTACACAAGCGCGGACTTCGCTCCTGCCGGGATTGAGAGCGTGAGCGACGGCGCCCATGGCCCGGTCGATGAGAGCGAGAACGAGCCGGTTGGCGACGTCGACGTGACCGTCACGGTCGTTGCCGTCGGGAAAGGAACGGACGACTTCCCCGTCTTCAGCTGAACAGTGATCGGGGCTGAGGCGAGGCCGGCTGTCGACGTGAGCGTCGTGTCGGTGAGCGCCGCGACGGTTGGTGTCCAAGTGGCGAACGTCTTCCACGTGCTCGTCGCCTTGGCACCATCGAGCGTTGCTGCACACCCCGTTGCCTCGCATGCCTGGGACGGATCACCCCCATCCGTTTCGTGGATCGCACCTGCGAGCCGGGCGAGCACAGCCGCGATTTGGCTCGTGTAATCGTCAGCTGAGAGCCCACCGCTGTTCAACGGATTCCACGCAAAGCCAAGGCGGGTCGGCGACCCGCCCGCCCGCATCGCGTAGGTCTGCGCCGAGACGTAGTCGGCCATCACGTCGGGCGTGACCTTCGTCCAGCCATACGACGCCGACCAACCCCACGATGCGTTCGCCAGCGAGCCATACGCCTGCGTCAAGTAGGCCTTCGCGGTCGCGATCGAGCTTGGCGCGCCCGAGGCGAGCGCCAGCTGCAAAGGAGCTTGGAGAAACTGGTTGAGCGACGTGATGCGCGTGACTGGATCGGCTCCGGCGACGGCGTATGTCCTTACGTCGCCGTAGTTCTCTTGGAAGAAGTCCGAGACGTACGCGCTCATGTCGTTCCAGAAGGCGCTGTCTTGGAGCCACGACTCCCAGTAGGCCTTGTGCTGGTCGAGCGAAATGCCCGCCTGCGCGATACCGACGTCGTAGACGATGCCCTTGAGCTGCGGACCATCCTCACCGTCGAACAGTCCGTGCACGAGGTCACGCACGTGCTGGCGCTCCGCCACCGATCCAGTGCGCACGGTCGACGGAAACTCGTTGACCACCCACGTATCGCCCGTTGGAATGTCGAAGCCCGCCACAACCATGCGACGGCGCACCTCCTGCCCGGCCTGGTACCAGGTGTTCCCGGTCGCCGTAACCCAACGCTCCCAGCCTGTGTAGCTCACCTCGGCGAGCGCGTGGAAGTTCGGGCCGAGCTGGCGAATCTGCCATGCGGAGCCCGGCCGCATCTGGGTCTTATCCGCTGCGAGCGCCGGGAGCGTAATGAAGTACTGCGCGCACGGCGATGGGTTTGCACCAAGTCCCTGCGCGAGGCGGAACCAGTCGCTCGATTCGTAGAACACCGCTCGCACAGGCGTGCACGCGGCCTGACGTGCAGAACCGTCCGGTGAGGCGATGCAGAGCAGTGCCGCGGCGAGCGCCGCAAGGGGGATGAGTCTCTTCACGTGGGACAGGCGTCGAAGAACACGCCCAACGGGCGCTCGAAAGGGATACCCAAGGATGCCAGAACACCGGTGGCCGACTTATGCCGCGCCGGCCGACCTCAGCGCGATTCTTGAGCCACATGGTCGAGCCCAGAATCACGGTATTGCACTTCACCGATCCGGCGTGCCCGTTCGCCTTCTCGGCAGAGCCCGTGCGGATGCGGCTGCGGTGGCATTACGGGGAGCAGCTCCACTGGGAGCCGATCCTTGTGAATCTCACCTCCGGCGATCCCCGCGAGGCGCGCCGTCTTGCCGGTGGCGCACCAACCCTGCAGCGTCTCTATGGAATGCCGATCGCCCCCGAGCCCCGCGAGCGGCCAGCGTCGTCGGAGCCCGCCTCTCGGCTGATCATCGGCGCGCGCCTCTACGAGCCACACCTTGAGGAGCAGCTGCTGCGTCGCATTCGCGTGCGTGCGCAAGCGGGCGGCCTCTTGGACGATCCGGCGGTTCTCGCGGCAGCCCTGGGCGATGTGGGCGTTCCCACCTCAACGGGCACATCGTGGCTCGGGGATCCCGCCGTCGTGGCGGGCCTCGCCGCCGACATGGCCGCCGCCCGCACTCCAGCCCCGGACGTGGTGGCGGCGTTTAGCCATCGCCTCAGTCGCGCGGGCAGCGGGCTGCGATACTCGACGCCAAGCTACGAGCTTCGCAATGCACTCCGCTTCTCGATTCCTGGCTTCAACCCCGTTGAGGCATACGAGATTGCACTCGGCAACCTTGACCCTTCCCTCGAGCGGCACCCCGAGCCGGAGTCGCCACGTGAGGTGCTTGAGTGGGCGCGTGAGCCGCTCGCGACCTCTGAGCTGGCGTTGATCTGTCGTCGCGATCGCGACGAGCTGCGAGCGGAGCTCGCCGAGACGGCGCATGCGGTTCGAGCCGGAGCTGACTTCTACTGGACGCTCGAGCCACCCGCCGAGGTGACACCGCCGGAACGCGACACACACTTCGCGGCCGCCGTCACCGACTCGGTGACCTTCTAGCTCCGCCCTCACCTTTTTTGGCGCCCCTCAACCGGGGGACTGCTGTGCCGATGACACACACGAGCCGTGGCGCGCGCTCCGGGTACCCCTCCCACCCGAACCTGCGGCTCCTCTCTTTCATCGTCACGCGAAAAAGGAATCCCATGCGGCTTAAAGATCTGTCCATCGGCAAGAAGCTCTATGCAGGCTTCGGAGCGGTCGTCGCGCTGATGCTCGTCGTGATTGGTGTCGGTATCTGGGGCTCGCAGAGCCAGACCAGCGCCGCACGCCTCGTCGAGTACCACGTCCCGCTTGTTACCGATGCGATGCAGGTCAAGTTCCGCTCGGCCGACTTCAACGGCTGGCAGACGGCGTATGCCTTCGACATCGCGCGTGGCGTCGCCGGTGCGACAAGCGACAACGCCGCGAGCCGCAAGGCGTTTCTCGCCTCGGCCGCGTCCTTCAACCGCGAACTGACGAACGTCTCGCACTACGACCTCGATGTTCCTCAGCGGGCAGCGCTGAACGCCGCCCGCGCGAAGTTCAACGCGTTCATGACCACCGACAAGCAGGTGATCGCGCTCTATCGCGCCGGGAACCTGACCGCAGCCAACAACCTCGTGCTCGGCAAGGAGATCACGCTCTTCAACGGCATCACGACGAACGTCGACACCCTTGTGAAAGGCCTTGAGGTCGATGGTCACAACGCAGGGAACCAGGCGAATTCGACCGGATCGCTCGTTCAGACTCTGATCATCGTCCTCGGCCTGATCGGGCTGCTCGCTGCCGTACTGATCGCGTACGTCGTCGCTCGCGGCATCACGCGTGGTGTCAACCAGATGGTCGCGGCGGCTGAGGGAATCGCTCTCGGCGACGTGAACCAGACCGTGAACGTCACAAGCAACGACGAGATCGGCCAGATGGCGCAGGCCTTCCGGCGCATGATCGACTACCTCAAGGGTCTTTCAACGGCGGCCGACAACATCGCTTCAGGCGACCTGACGGTGCGCGTCGAGCCCGTCTCCGACCGTGATCAGCTCGGCAAGTCGTTCGCGCAGATGGCCGTCAGCCTCACTGATGTCGTCGGCAGGGTTCGCGATGCGTCCGAGACACTCTCCGCTGCTTCCCAGCAGATGGCATCGACCTCCGATGAGGCCGGCCGGGCCGTTGGTGAGATCGCCGAGGCTGTTTCTGATGTCGCATCGGGCGCTGAGCGCCAGGTGCGGATGGTCGACGAGGCACGCCACGCCGCCGAAGAGACCGCAAACGAAGCTTCCGAGGCACGCACTGTCGCGATCGAAGGCATGGCTGCCGCCCAGCAGGCCTCCGAGGCAATGGCTGCCGTCGGCGAATCGACCGGCGAGGTAACGGGCGCGATCCGTTCGCTCGCAACGAAGTCGGAAGAGATCGGCGGCATCGTCGAGACGATCACCGGCATCGCGTCGCAGACGAACCTGCTCGCCCTGAATGCAGCGATCGAAGCGGCCCGCGCCGGTGAGCAGGGTCGCGGGTTCGCGGTCGTCGCCGAGGAAGTGCGCAAGCTTGCCGAGGAGTCGCAGTCGGCCGCAACGCAGATCGCAACCCTGATCAGCGAGATCCAGGTTGAGACGCAGAAGACGGTGTCGGTCGTCGAAGAAGGCGCCCGCCGCACTGAAGATGGTGTCGCGGTTGTCGAGCAGGCACGCGAGGCATTCGAGCACATCGGCCGCCGTGTCGAGCTTGTCACCGGTCGGATTGGCGAGATCGTCAGCGCCACCGCAGAAGTCGCAGCGGTAGCCGAGCAGTCGTCGGCAGCGACCGAGCAGGTCTCAGCCTCCACCGAGCAGACATCGGCTTCGGCCGAGGAGATCGCAGCGTCGGCTCAGGAGCTTGCCGCGACCGCGCAGGAGCTCCACTCGCTCGTCGCAACGTTCCGTCTCGCCGCTTAGCCGCTCCGACTACGATCGCACCATGACCAAAGCCATCCTTAACACCAACCATGGTGCGATCGAGTTCGAGCTGTTCGACGACGCCGCACCGAAGACCGTCGCCAACTTCACGAAGCTTGCCTCTGAGGGCTTCTATGACGGCGTCATCTTCCACCGCGTGATCCCCGATTTCATGATCCAGGGTGGCGATCCGACGGGCACCGGCATGGGCGGTCCCGGCTACCAGTTCGAGGACGAGATCAACCCGAACAAGGTTGTCCGCGGCGCACTTGCCATGGCAAATGCCGGCCCGAACACGAACGGCTCGCAGTTCTTCATCGTCACCGCCCCGTCGTGTCCGTGGCTCGACGGTTTGCACACTGTGTTTGGCCAGGTTACGGACGGGATGGACGTCGTTGACGCCATCCAGTCGGCACCTACTGATCACGGCGACCGCCCTCTTTCAGAGGTGCGGATCGAGTCGATCGAACTCTCGGCTTAGGCTTCTGCGCCAGCCTCGGTCGTCGCAACGCGGCGGCCGGGGCGAGGCGTGCGGCCTGTCGGCCAGAGCACGAACGTGAGCATCGGGATCGCGTAGACGAACCAGATCCCAAGCTCGGCGATCGTCGGCTTCGGATCAAGGCCGAGCACACCGGTGAAGAGCGAGCTGGCGACGGAGTTCGGGGTGATCACCGAGCTCAGGTTGATCGCCTGTCCCTGCAGGACAGTGATGACGTTCGCTTCCTCGCCCGTGCCAACGGCTTTCGCGAGGAGTCCAGCGGCAACGACAACAAGCACGGCCGAGGTGATCTGGAAGAACTTGCCAAGGTTGAGCTTCACCCCGCCGCTGAAGATCCCCCAGCCAATACCGACTGCTGCGAGCAGCCCGAAGAGCGCGCCGAGCCCCGAAGCGGCGCCGTTCCCCGACGCCTGAAACGCAGCGAGGAGGAACACCGCGGTCTCGAAGCCTTCACGCACAACGGCGAGGAACGCCATCAGCACGAGCGCGGACATCGAGCCGTCGGCGAGCGCGTCAGCCGCGCTTGAGCGCAGCTCGCTCGCGAGATGCCGACCGTGGCGACGCATCCACACGATCATCAGGCTCACCATCACGACGGCGACGATCGCAACAGTCGCCTCGAGAATCTGCTGGCCACCCTCGGGCAGGTCGTGGTTGAGCACCTGGAGCAGGACACCGACGCCGATACAGAGGACAACCGCCGCACCGACGCCAAGCCACATTGCTCGGAGCGCATCCATGCGCCCTTGCTTGCGCAGGAAGGCGCCGATGATGGCGACGATCAGCGCGGCCTCAAGGCCCTCGCGCAACCCGATGACGAAGGTGGGAAGCATGTCTTGTTGTAAGGCTAGCCTTACAAGCCGCGGACCGGCAAGCGGAACTGTCGAAGTTGGGTACTGCTACCCACAGTCGCGCAGGCGCTTTGGACTGAACTCCAGTTCCTTAGATGCAGTCGCGCAGACCCTGCGCCTCGGGGAGCGTCCCCAGCTTCTTGAGCGTGTTGTTCTCGATCTGACGGATCCGCTCGCGCGTCACACCGAAGGCCCGCCCCACCTCTTCAAGGGTGTAAGGCTGCGCACCAGCGAGGCCGTAGCGCAGCTCGATGACCTTGCGCTCGCGCTCGGGGAGCGCGCTAAGGACTGCATCGAGGTCTGTGCGGCGAAGGGTGAGTGAGGCTGAGTCGAACGGCGACTCGGCCTGGTCGTCTTCGACGAAGTCGGCGAGCGCCGCGTCTTCGGATTCGCCGACGGGCTTCTCGAGCGAGATCGGCTGCTGCGCCATCCGCTGGATCTCGCGCACCTCCTGCACCGTGATCTCGAGCTCTTCGGCAACCTCTTCGGGAAGCGGTTCGCGGCCGAGCCGCTGGACGAGCTGGCGCTCGACGTGGACGACCTTGTTGAGCTTCTCGACCATGTGGACGGGAATGCGGATCGTCCGGGCCTTGTCGGCGATCGCGCGGGTGACGGCCTGCCGGATCCACCAGGTGGCGTACGTCGAAAACTTGTAGCCACGGCGGTAGTCGAACTTTTCGACCGCTCGGATCAGACCGAGGGAGCCTTCCTGGATCAGGTCGAGGAAGGTGAGTCCGCGGCCGAGATACCCCTTCGCGATCGATACGACGAGACGAAGGTTGGCCTCGATCATCTGGCTCTTCGCAGCCTCATCACCACGCTCAATGCGCTTAGCGAGGGTGACCTCCTGGTCAGCCGTCAGCAGTGAGACGCGCCCAATCTCTCGCAGGTAGAGACGGAGCGAGTCGAGCGATGGCTCGACGGTGAGGTCGAGCTTCGGTGGCGGCAGCTTCTCCTCTTCGACGATCGGCGCCTCGTGCGGGAGCGACTTGTGCTGCTCACCCTCGAGGAGATCGACGCTGTGCTCGGCGAGGTAGGTCGTGAAATCCTCGGCCTGCTCCTTCGAGAGCTCGACGTCTTCGAGCGCCGTGACGATCTCGTCATAGGTCAGGAAGCCTTTCTCCTTGCCTATTTCGGCGAGCTTCTGCAGCTCCTCGATGTCGGGTAGAGCAACGTCCACAGTCAGCATTCGAACCCAACCTCCCGGCCAGACGCGATCGACGTGACGAACACCTGCTACCCCTCGCGCACCACTCCCAGGCCCGCGGTGGTGCCCGAGCATAGCGCGGTCCCCAACAAATCGGTAACACTTTTTCAATGGATACAGGACTTAATTCAAAGCGTGTACTTGTGACTGGCGGTTCGGGGGGAGTCGGCGCCGCGTGCGTCGCCGGGTTCCTCGCCGAAGGCGCCCATGTCACGTGCCATTTTCGGACGGGTCGGGAGCGCGCCGAAGCGACCGGCGCACAGGCCGTTGTCGGTGCCGACCTCACGAACGAAGCCGAGGTCGATCGGATGTTTGCGGAGGCGGGCCCCTTTGATGTCTGCGCGGCGGTGGCGGGGGTTTGGCCAGCACCCTACGTCCCCGTGTCCGAGCTGTCGCTCGAGCGTTTCCGCGAGACGCTCGATGCGAACCTGACCGCGACGTTCCTTACTGCGAAGGGTTTCTTGCGGCAGCTGGGCGATCGTGAAGGCTCACTCGTGCTCGTCGGCTCGACTGCGGGGATCTTCGGCGAGGCCGGCCATGCGGATTACGCGGCAGCGAAGTCGGCGATCCTCTTCGGCCTGCTCAACTCGCTGAAGAACGAGGTCGTGAAGTTCAACCCACGGACGCGCGTGAATGCCGTCGCACCCGGCTGGACGGTGTCGGCGATGACCGAACGCGTGCTTGATGACGAGCTTGTGCGTCGGGTGACCCGCACGATGCCGCTTCGCAAGGTGGCGGTTGCCGAAGACGTTGCCGCCCAGATCGTCGCATTGTCGTCACCGGTCATCTCCGGGCATGTCACGGGGCAGGTTGTGACGGTCGCTGGCGGCATGGAAGGGCGCGTTCTCCACGACGACTAAAGTCGACAAAATCCCGGCAAATCCGCTGCATCCTGTATGCAGTCAAGTGCGGTAGTCAAGCGAAAACGGGGGATAGGAGAAGCGATCGGTTCAGGCCATCATCGGCAGGAGCTTTGCGGCGGTCCTGTGCGGCGGGACCGTCCGAGATTCGAGGGGGAACGGGTTGTCCGAGGGATCGCATATTCGGGCTTCAGGTTTCGAATCTCTCTGCCGATAAGACAGAGGACTCCTTCCGACGGGACTGACGGCAATCATCCTGCGGCAGGGATTCGGCGGCGGCCTTTGGGCCGCCGTCTCTCGTTTAAGACCCGGTTCCCGAGGTGCGTCCTCCGGGCACGGCATTCGTCTAGCCTCTACCCGTGGCCAGCAACTTCCTGACGCGTCTGCAGACCGGTCCGCCGATCGTCGCCGATGGTGGCATGGGCGCGCTAATCGCGGCCGCCGTGCCGCGCCTCCGCAATCCGGTTGAGGCAAATCTTCGCTCGCCCGACGCCGTCGTGTCGCTCCACGCGAGCTTCATCAACGCCGGCGCTGAGCTGATCGAGACGAACACCTTCGGTGCCAACCGCCACAAGCTTGCGTCGTACTACTTGGATGACGAGTTCGAGCTGATCAACTCCACCGCGATCAAGCTGGCGCGAGACGCGCGCGAGATGACCGGTCGCGACGTCTTCATCGGGGCAGCCATCGGGCCGGTTGGAGAGAACATCGATTCGGAGCGTCGCAAGTCGATCTTCGCCGAGCAGGCCGACATCCTCGCCGGGCGTGGCGCCGACCTCTTCATGGTCGAAACGTTCTACGACCTTGCCGAGCTCGAAGATGCGATCACAGCAATCAAGGAAGTGTCGAACCTCCCGATCGTCGCGCTGCTGACGTTCGATGAAGGGGCGATCACGCTTGCTGGAGTGACCGCCAAGGAAGCAGCCGAACGGCTGAGCGCGCTCGACGTTGCTGCGATTGGCGCGAACCACGGCGCCGGCTTGCTCGCTGCGCTGACGGCGCTTGAGCAGATGCAGGCTGAGGGCCGCGCGCTTGCCGCCCTCCCGAACATTGGCCTCGCGAGCCTGTCGGGCGGCCGTGTCGTGTACCCGCACGCGACGCCGGACTATTTCGTCGAGTTCGCTGCTCATGCGCGCGACCTCGGCGCGCGCATCATCGGCGGCTGCTGCGGGACCACTCCCACAGAGATTGCGGCGATCCGTTCGGCGATCGACGAGGAGCGTCCCGCCCTGTCCGAGTTGACGCTGGCTGAACGCGACATCGTCGTCGCCCTTGGTGAGGAGGCGCGCGAGACGCGTCTGGCGAAAGCGCTCCGCGAGAAGGAGTTTGTCGTGTCGATCCAGCTCGATCCTCCTCTTGGCGGGTCGAACCGTGGACTCCTCGAGACGTCGACCGCAATCGCCGACTCGGGCCTCGTGCCGTTTGTCGACGTCAACGACAACGCGACGGCGCGCGCCGGCATGAGCTCGTTGATGGTGTCCGGCGCGATCGAGCGCGCCACGACCCTCGAGACGATCCCCCACCTGACGACCCGTGACATGACGATCCTCGGGCTTGAGTCGATGCTTCTTGGCGCGCATGCCGAGGGCGTGCGCAACGTCCTTGCGATCACCGGCGACCCGCCCGAGATCGGCGACTACCCCGGCTCGCAGGGTGTGTACGAGATCGACGCAATCGGCTTGACCCGCCTGATCTCAGGCTTGAACCGCGGCGAGGATTTCAACGGGCGCCCGATCGACGCACCGACGTCGTTCTTTGTTGGCGTGGCCGTGAACCCGACCGCTGACGATCTCGAAGCGGAGGCCCAGCGGTTTCGTCAGAAAGTCGAGGCGGGCGCAAAGTTTGCGATGACGCAGATCGTGTTCGACCTCGATCACATCGACCGCTTTGGTGAGCTGCTCGGCGGCTGGCCGATCCCGGTGCTCGCGGGGATCTTCCCGGTCACAACGTTCCGCCTCGCGCTGCGTCTGCATAACGAGGTGCCGGGGATTCTCGTCCCGCAGGAGCTTCAGGACGCACTCGATGCGGCGGGTCCGAACGCTTCCGAGGTTGGTTTCGCTCACGCGCGCGAGCTGCTTGCAGCGTGCCGCGGGCGCGTGGACGGCGTCTACATCGTTGCGCCGTACCGACGGCCGACCGCCGTCCTCGATCTGCTCTCGTCGATCTAGCGGCGCTAGCGCGCGGTCATCTGCTCGACGAGCGCGGGGAGCGTCGTCGGGAGCTTCAGGATGTCGACCGGCGGCGCAATCTTGTTCAGCCGCTTGATCACCTTCGACGACTGAATGTCGTGCCGCCACGTCGGGTGGTTCGGAATCTGGACGATCGCCGCGGCGACAACCCACACGAGCACCGCACCGAATGCCGCACCGAAGGCGGCGCCGCCAATCGAGTCGAGCAGACGAAGCGGCGGCAGAAGCCGCAGCCCACCGCGAACAAACCGCGCGATGATCCCGATCGCGACCACACCGATCACGGCACCAGCCACCCCGAGCAGAGAGCTGTACTTCGTGGTCATGGCTGCCGACAGAAAGTGCGGGGCCAGACGGGCACCGATGATCGCTCCCGCGATCGTCCCGATCAGGGACAGGATCGTCCCGATCAGCCCGCGCCGAAAGCCCGTGAGGGCAAAGAAGGCGATCACGCCAACTGCAATCCAATCGACCTTAGTCACGCGCCTTACTTCGCCGCATGGTTACACTGCCCTGCGCGCTACGGGGGCGTAGTTCAGTTGGTTAGAACGCCGGCCTGTCACGCCGGAGGTCGCGGGTTCGAGTCCCGTCGCTCCCGTTCTTTCAGCCCTGTAGCTCCGCCAAAAGGCCCCGTGAGGGGCCTTTCGCATTCCTGGAGTTGGCGCGGCATCTCCCGCACGGCATACGATCAGGTGCGAGACGTGATCCAGACCGCGGGTCGCCCCTCGACACAATCGCGAAGGAGGCACGCATGAGCAAGGGATCCGAGAAGCCCAAGAAGGTCGCCAAGAAGGCGCCGCAGAAGACGCTGAAAGAGCGCCGGGCCGACAAGAAGGCGAAGGAGAAGCTGGCCTAGCCACGCTGCTCGCTGTCGATCTACTCGAGGGTCTCCCTGCGCCAGCTCGGAGACCCTCGTTGTTGTTGGGCTTGCTGTTGCGCGGTTATTCCGTCGCGGCGCTCTCGGCGAGGATTCGACGGCGATCGCGGCTGACGCCGAGTACCGCACCCGCTCCACCGAGCAACCCAAGGATCAGCACGAAGAGCCCTACGCGCGCGACGGTCTCCTGCCCGGCGATCGCGACGGCAGGTGCCGCCAAGCCACCGACGCCGTACTGGAACAACCCGAACACCGCGATCGCCGACCCGGCGCGCCGCTGGTAGTCGCGCACCGCAAGAGCCGTCACGTTCGCAGCGATGAAGCCCCAGCTGCCAATCAGCGAGACAAAGCACACGGCGAACATCCAGACGCTCACATGACCAATCGTGATCAGCGCCACGCCACACGTGACGTTGCCGGCGAAGCCGTAGATGATCAGCCGCCGTTCGCTGAACCGCCCGAGCAACTTCGCGTTCAAGAGCGTCGAGCACATCACCGCCATTGCACCCGCCGAGAAGA
>CAIWTI010000093.1 GCA_903915545.1 uncultured Actinomycetes bacterium
GTCGTGATCCCACGGTTCACAAGCTCGCCCATGATGTCGCGCTTCGACGTGAACCACACAAGCGGAATGAGGGCGAAAGGAATGCCAAACGAGAGCACGACCTGCGAGATCACCAGTGTGCGAGAGGGATCGACACCGATGGCGGCAACCACAAACGCCGGAATCATCGTGATCCCGCGGCGAACACCGACAGGAATCTGGCGCTTGATGAAGCCTTGCATCACGACCTGGCCCGATAGGGTGCCGACCGCGGACGACGAGAGCCCCGACGCGAGCAGCGCGTCCGCGAAGATCGTGCCGGCCGCGGGGCCAAGAATCGGTTCGAGCGTGCGGTGCGCACCTTCGAGCGAATCGACGTGGAGCAGACCGCTGCCAAAGAACGTGCTTGCGGCCATCACGAGCATTGCGAGGTTGATCAGGCCGGCGAGGGACATGGCGACGATCACGTCGAGGCGCGTGTAGCGCATGAGTGTCCGGGCATCCTCGGCCGACTCGGGCACGATGCGATCCTGCGTGAGCGCTGAGTGCAGGTAGATGACGTGGGGCATCACCGTAGCGCCGAGAATGCCGACCGCGAGCAGCACGGAATCGGAACCTTGGAAGCTGGGAACCACGGCATGGTGGAAGGTTGCACCCCAGTCAGGCGCGGAGAAGATCAACTCTGCGAGGTAGCAGAGTCCGATCACACCGACGATTGAGGCGATCACCGCTTCGAACGGCCGAAAGCCGAAGCGCTGCAGCGCGAGGATCGCAAATGCAGCGATTGCGGTCAGCACTGTGGCAACAAGCAGGTTGATGCCGAACAGCAGCTTGAAACCCAATGCTGCTCCGAGGAACTCCGCGAGGTCGGTCGCCATCGCGATTGCCTCCGCCTGGAGCCAGAGGCCGATCGTTGTACGACGCGAGAACTGCTCCCGACAGACCTCGGGGAGGTTGCGGCGCGTCGCGATGCCGAGCTTCGCCGACAGCGTTTGGATCAGCATCGCCATCACGTTCGAGACGACGATCACCCAGACAAGCGTGTATCCGTAGCGCGAGCCCCCTGCGATGTTCGTTGCGAAGTTGCCCGGATCGATATAGGCAACACACGCAATAAACGCCGGGCCGAGGAACGGCGTGAAGCGAAACCGTGTGCGGTGCAGCGCCTCGTCGACGGTGCGTAGACCACTCGGGAGCTCGTCGGAAGGCCGTTCCATTCGAAGAAGTTTAGCCGTGCCTAAACTGTATGCCAAGAGCGCACGCACCGATTCCGGCTGCGCGCACGGCGGCGATTGCGGTTACGACCGAACCAAGTGGAGGTCGGGCAGGTTCCGCCACCGGTTGTCGAGGTCGAACCCGTAGCCAACGAAGAATTCGTCGGGAACTGTAAATCCCACGTACCGGAGCGGCAGGTCGTCGACGAGTCGACGGTACGGGCGATCGAAAAGGGCGGCGACGGCGAGCGACGCTGGGTCGCGCAACGCGAGCATCCGCGTGAGGTAGTGAAGCGTCAGCCCCGTGTCGACGACCTCGTCCACAAGGATCACGTGACGTCCCGTCACCTTCAGATCGAGGTCCTTGAGAAACCGAATGCGCTCGTGCCCGCCGGTCTCGGCGTGGCCGTACCCCGCGAGCTCAACGAAGTCGATCGCGTGCACGATCCCAATCTGGCGCGAAAGGTCGGTGGCGAAGGGAACACACGCTTTGAGTGAGCCAACGAGGATCGGGTCGAGGTCGCCATAGTCGCTCGCGACCTCCTCGGCGAGCTCGGAGATGCGCGCACCGATAGCGGCTGCGTCGAGGTAGACCTCGCCGATCCGTTCGTCGAGAGGCGTCATGGCCCTACGACGCTTGCCGCAAGCCGTAGCGCGACGCAATGCGAGCGAAGTCGCGCTCGTAGAACAGCTTGATCTTGATCTCGGGATGCAACTCGCGAAGCCGACGCACCTTGCGGTTCTTTCGCGTCACGAGCGACTGCTTCATCACCGTGACTTCGAGGTAGAGGTCTTGCTCGGGAAGGTAGAAGTCTGGCGTGAACGCTTCCGTGACTCGACCATCCTCGTCTCGGGCGAGAACGAAGGTGTGAGGCTCGTACATCCAGGGCACCCCGTAGTAGTCGAGGAGCTTCGCGTACTCAAGCTCCGCTTCGTTTACGAAGTGGGGAGTCTCAGCGCCGCGAAAGGCCTGGAACATCGGAGTTTCCAGTGGCACCGCTCGCCACCGTACCAACCTGCTCGGACAACCAAGCCTGGCCGAAACCGACCTGTAACCACCCGCCCGACACGTCACCTCACGAACGAGCGCGGCGCTCGACTCCTTGGTGCCACGGCCGCGCAGGGATGCCCGGTTGAGCTACCCTCGCCTAGTGCCGTCTGAACACGAAGTCATTGAAGCGCTCCGCCAGGTGGAGGATCCCGAACTGGGGATGGACATCGTCGAGCTGGGACTCTTCTATGACGCAGCCATCGAAGGCGAGAACGTCAAGATCACGTTCTCGCTCACCTCGATGGGCTGCCCCGTCGGGCCGATGATTCAGGAAGAGATCGAGCGCGTCGTGCGCGAGATCCCCGGCGTGGGCGAGGTTGAGTCAGAGCTGACGTTTGATCCGCCCTGGACGCCCGAGCGGATGTCTGAGGATGCCAAGTTCATCCTCGGCTTCGGCTAAGCCAGACCGCTCGTCCTTCACTCTGCTGTGGGTGCCTTCGGCATTGCCGCTGCCGGCGTGGAACCGCCCGGCCGGGACGGCATTCACCAGGCTGTGGCCCCCGGGATAGCCGCCCCGGCGCGTAGGGCGGTGGTGGGGCGCTCTCCCCGCCCCGATCGCACCATACCATGATGGACGCGGCTTTTTGCCTGGAAAAACTAGGTATTTCTACCGCTCGAGATCGTGAGCGACGTCGAGTTCTTTGGTCGCTACAAGGAACGATGACCGCTCCGAGCGGAGCGCCTCGAACACGTTGCGCGCCCGCGCTTCGGCTGTCGGTTCCAGCACGACAAGCGTCACGCGGCGATCAGTGGCAGACCGTGTGCGGCGCACGAGCCCTGCCGCTTCAGCGCGGTTCACGAGCTCCGTCACCGCCGTTTGCTGCAGGTGGAGGCTCCGGCCGATCTCGCTCACACTCAACGTCCTGCTGCCGTCA
Organism: uncultured Actinomycetes bacterium; assembly: GCA_903915545.1. Taxonomy (GTDB): domain Bacteria; phylum Actinomycetota; class Thermoleophilia; order Gaiellales; family Gaiellaceae; genus PALSA-600. The sequence continues at coordinate 3,120 of CAIWTI010000093.1, forward strand.
GGCGCGGCGAGGAGACAAAGCAGAAGGTCGTAGCGCTCAATCGTCAACCTGTTTGCCGCCGCGACCTCTTTGCCCCGCGCGAGATACCCCCGCAGTTGTGAGCGAAGACGGGCAGCAAGGACGACCTCGGCGGACGGAGTGTCCGCGCCTGCAGAAGCGGTGTGGGGCACAGAGAGATGGGTTCCGGGGGAGAGAGTTCCGGAGCGCGCACCCTATCACTGTGTCTGTGCGAAAACCTCGATAAGCATGTGGAGAACGTGCGCGCTCTGCCGGATCGGGAATCCGCGAGAATGCAGGGATGAACACCCCCGATGTCGTCCTGCTCGCTGCCGAACTCGGCATCGACGCGATCGGGGTGACGCGGGCGGAGCCGTACGAAGCGACTGAGCGAGCGATTCGCGAACGGCGAGACCGAGGTCTCTTCGGACGCCTGAAGTTCACCATTGCGAAACCTGAGGTGTCGTGCCATCCCGAGCTGCTCGTGCCGGGCGCGAAAAGTGTGATCGCGGCGGCCCTTGCCTTTGGTGGGATTGAACCCCCGCGTCTGGTTGGAGAGGGACGACTGCCGCGATACACCTGGTCGAACGCGTACGCCGACCTACGGGCGCGCCTGGAGCAACTCGGGGCTGCCGTTGGTGGCGAGTACCGCGTCGTTGTCGACGAGAACGATCACGTTGATCGCGAGGCCGCCGTTCGGGCCGGTGTCGGCTTCTACGGAAAGAACACGATGGTGATCGCTCCGGGACTGGGCTCGTGGATCGTTCTCGGTGCCGTCATCACCACGCACGAGCTTGAGCCAACAGCGCCGATTCTGCCGGGGTGTGGCACGTGCACGGCATGCATCGACGCGTGCCCAACCGACGCGCTCGACGAACTTGGGGTGCTCGACGCGACGCGTTGTCTGTCGTACTGGACACAGGTGCCCGAGTCGTTTCCCGTCGCGTTTCGTGAGGCGTTAGGAACGCAGGTCTACGGTTGCGACATCTGCCAAGACGTGTGCCCGTGGAACCGTGGGCCGGAGAAGCGCCAGGAAGCAATGGGGGAGGTGGCGGGAGCTCACGTCGATCTCGTCGCCTGGCTCGCCGATGGTGAAGGACTCCCGTCAGGCATGGAGCGTCTCTACGTTCCGAGGCGCGATCGGCGCTGGCTCCAACGAAACGCGCTCATTGCGGCGGGCAACGCACGCGATGAGGATCCCTCACTGGAGGCGGCCGTTGAGCGGCACGCTGAAGGGGACGACGCAATGCTCGCCGAGCACGCGCGGTGGGCGCTTGGGCGTCTTAGGACGCGGCCGGAGCCCTGAGCTCAGACTCAAGCTCAGCGGCGCGAACGGCAACGCGTTCGCGAAGATCTGCCGGCTCCAGCACAACGGCATCGCCGCGGTAGCTCAGAACCTCACCAACCAGCCAATCGGCGCTTCCGACAGCCCGCTCGGACAGCGCCGAACCGTCGACAAGCTGCCGGGCGCCCTTCTCGACCTCCCACCGTGCAACCTCCGGCGAGTACCAAATGCGGGCCGTGGTCGCGTGGTTCAGTTCCGATGGATCGAACCCTTCGCGCGGGACGAAGGTCGTCTTCTGCACCTTCGCGTTGCGCATCCGATCGAGGCGATAGCTGCGCGGTGCGTCGCGCTCGACGTCCCACGTGTGGACGTACCAGTGGGGGAGGCGGCGCTCGATCGAGTACGGCTCAACGAGACGGGTTGTCACCTCAGTCGACTCGGGCTTCAGGTACTCAAGCTCAATCAGCTTGTGGTCGGTGATCGCCCGAGCGAGCTGCAGCACGAGGTCTTCTTCGGCGCCAGCCTGCGGCGTTGGTGTCTGGGAGAGCTCGAAGACGCCAAACGTCTCCTCAAGCTTGGCGCGTACGCGATCGAGGGGACTCTGCGCGCCAGCAGCGATCATCGGGCCAACGAACTCGAGGGCAAGACGGATCGCGCGCGCCTCAAGCGGTGTCAGTCGTGGCGGGCGGCGGAACGTATCGCCAAAGAGTTCCTTGTCTACGTGTACCTCGTCGCCGTGGAGCTCGGCGTACACGGCGTAGCAGCCACCACCGAAGTTCACGAGGTTCAGGAGCGACAGGTGCTCCTCGAGCGCCTCCGGCGCGATCGAGAACCGTGTTGAGAGCTCCGACGCAGGGATGATCGCCTCGCGCTCCTCACCGCATGCGGCCAGGAGGTAGGCGAGCAGCGACTGGAGAACGCCAAACCGCTCAGGTGCGACGGGGCCGGCGGGTCGCTCAACGACGCCGTCGCTGACCGCGCGCAGCGCCTCGGCGGCCGGGCTCGGCGGCGCACCCGCGTGGCCCTTGCGGACGGCCTTGGCACCATCGATGACGAGCTTGCGAAGTGCGGCTGGCTCGAGCGGCACCGCTCGACCATCCTGACGCAGCACCCAGCGGGCGAGCAGCGACAGCGAGGCGTACTCCGTAACGAACACATCGCCCTCAAGCTGATTGCGCTCGCCGCCATAGGCACGGCTGACCCACCACGCGGTGTCCGGGGCGACCTCGATGCGGGCTGTCCCGACCATGTCGCCGAACTGCCATTCGGCACGGCCCCGGTACTCCTCAACATCGAACTCTTCGGGCACACGGAAATCACGTTCGCGGCGCGTGGCAAAGCGAATGTCGGAGCGAATGCGTGAGACCCGGAAGCTCTTCACGGTCTGGTCGTCGAGATCCTGTCCGATCATGTACCAGGTGCCGTTCTCGGGAAGTAGCGCGTACGGGTTGATCGTGCGCTCTTTCTCGTCATCGCGGCCGATCGACCAGTACCGGAACTTCACGGTGCGCTGCTTCGAAATCGCCCCTTCGAGCTTGCCGAGTCGCCCCTGGAGCTCGGGCGTGTAGTCCGGGTCGCGCACCTCGACGCTCATTGCAGTCGCGGTGGGAGCGTTGTCGCGGGCGCCAGCGGAGCGGCCAAGCGCAAGGTTCTGCAATGCGAGGCGAAGCGGCTCGGCGTAGGCGAACCGTCCTTCCAGCAGATACAGACAGGTCTGGAGCGCAGCAAGCTCTTCGTCGTCGAGCTCAAGCGGCGGCAAGAAATACCGCTCCGAACGGAGCGTGTA
>CAIWTI010000094.1 GCA_903915545.1 uncultured Actinomycetes bacterium
CGACAAGATCGACGGCAAAACCTGCCGCGGCCGCACGCTCGTAGCCGCTGTCAGCCGCCACGACGGCGACCACATTCGCGGGGTCAAACCCCAGAGACGTTCGGACGATCGGGCCGCCCGAGAAGACAAGAACCCTAGAGTCCGTTATTCGCCGAACCCGAATCGCACGATTGGCTCCTTCGCCGCCCGCACCTCGTCGAGTCGTGTGACCGGACGGAAATGCGGTGCCGTCTTCAAGACATCGGGGTCGTCGGCCGCCTCCTTGGCAATCTGCAGCATCACGTCGCAGAACGCGTCGAGGGTCTCCTTCGCCTCGCTCTCAGTCGGCTCGATCATCAGAGCCTCGGGAACCACGAGCGGGAAGTAGACCGTCGGCGGGTGGTATCCGAAGTCCATCAGTCGCTTCGCAACATCCGTCGCGGTGATCCCGTACTCCTTCTTGAGGTTCCGCGCCGAGAGCACGAACTCGTGCATGCATAGGCGGTCGTATGGAAGGTCGTAAGCGCCCTGCAGCCGAACGCGCATGTAATTCGCGTTGAGCACGGCGACCTCGCTCATCTCGCGAAGGGCTGGCCCCCACGCCCGCATGTAGGCGTACGAGCGGACGAAGACTCCGAACGGCCCCGAGAACCCGCGGACACGCCCGATCGACTGCGGACGGTCGTGGTCGAGCCGGAACGTCTCACCGTCGCGCACGACCACCGGAGAGGGCAGGAACGGCTCCAGAATGTCGCGCACCGCGATTGGGCCGCCACCCGGGCCGCCACCACCGTGCGGCTGCGAGAACGTCTTGTGCAGGTTGATGTGCACCACGTCGAAGCCCATGTCGCCCGGACGCGAGATGCCAACGACGGCGTTCAGGTTCGCCCCGTCGTAGTACATGAGCGCTCCGACGGCGCGAAAGATCTCGCGGATCTCGGAGATGTTCTCGTCGAACAGCCCAAGCGTCGAGGGGTTCGTCAGCATCAGCCCGGCGGTGTGTTCATCAACCTTGCCGCGCAGATCCTCGATGTCGATATTCCCGCGCTCATCCGTCTTCACAGGTGTCAACTCAAACCCGGTCATCGTCACACTCGCGGGATTCGTCCCATGCGCCGTGTCGGGAATAACGATCTTGCGGCGCTGCGCCGCCTCGCCCTTCGCCTCGAAGTACGCCTTCATCACGAGAAGACCCGTGAGTTCGCCCTGGCTTCCGGCGGCCGGCTGCAAACTCACGGCGTCGAGCCCTGTGACCTCAAGCAGGATCTGCTGCAGGTTCCACTCGAGCTCAAGCGCACCCTGCACGGAGTCGTCCTCGGCGAGCGGGTGGATGTCACGGAAACCCGGGAGACCCACCAAGCGCTCGTTGACGCGCGGGTTGTACTTCATGGTGCAGCTGCCAAGCGGATAGAAGCCGGAGTCGATGCCGAAGTTGCGCGTCGAGAGCTTCGTGAAGTGACGCACGACTTCTGGCTCGGCCAACTCTGGGAGCCGCGGCGGGTTCTTTCGCGCAAGCGACGCCGGCACCGACGGAACAGGCAGGCCTGGATTTGGGATCGCAAGGCCGCGACGTCCTGGCCGTGACTTCTCGAAGATCAGCGGCATCGCGTCGTTCTCGGCCGTCGTCTGTGGTCGATCGGTCGTTGCACTCATGCTGCAAGCACCTCCACAAGCCGGTCGATGTCAGCGACGGTGCGCTTTTCCGTAAAGGCGATCAACAGGGCGTCGTCGTAGCCGGGGTACACACGGCCAAGCGGTAGACCCGGATTCAACCCCGACGTACGTGCGGCACGAACAACCTCGCGCGCATCGCGGCCGAGCTTCACCGCGAACTCCTTGAACGTCGCCTGCTCCGGGAAGAGCAACTCGATCCCACGGGCGGCAAGCTGCTCCTTCGCATACGCGGCGAGCGCCATGCAGGCCTCGCCGGTTTCGCGCAGACCTTGCGGCCCGAGCAGCGAGAGATGGACGAGCCCCGCGAGCGCGAGGAGCGTCTGGTTGGTCGTAATGTTCGACGTCGCCTTCTCGCGGCGGATGTGCTGCTCCCGCGTCTGCAGCGTCAACACGAAACCGCGCTTGCCGGTCTGATCGACCGTCTGGCCGACAATCCGGCCAGGCAGACGGCGAATGTGCTCGTTGCTCGCAGCGAGGAAGCCGTAATGCGGGCCGCCGTAGCTGACGTAGTTTCCAGCCGACTGCCCTTCACCGATCGCCAGGTCACAGCCGTAGTTCCCCGGCGCCTCGAGCACACCGAGCGACACGAGATCGACGTGCGCACATGCAAGCGCGCCAGCGTCCTTCGCAGCGGCGGCAAGGTCGGGTGCAGCCTCAAGGCAGCCGAAGAAGTTCGGCTGCTGGAAGATCACGATCGCGGCGTCTTCGGCGGCCTCGCGAACGCGTACCGGATCGGTCACACCGCCCTCGTGCGGAACGACAACGACCTCCATGCCAAAGCCACGCGCGTAGGTGACGAGCGTCTCGCGCACCTGCGGGTTCGTTGCTTCGGTGACAACGATCTTCGAGCGCCCTGTCGCCGCACGGGCCACGAAACACGCATCGGCCGCGACCGTCTGGCCGTCGTACCCCGACGCATTCGACACGTCCATTCCCGTTAGCTCACAGATCGCCGTCTGGTACTCGAAGATCGCCTGCAGCACGCCCTGGCTCATTTCCGGCTGATACGGCGTGTACGCAGTGAGGAACTCCCCGCGCTGCAATACCGAGTCGACGACGGCAGACACATAGTGGTCGTAGACGCCCGCGCCGAGGAACGTCACCTCGTCGACGACGTTCTTTGCGGCGAGCTCCTCCATGTGGCGCGTGAGCTCAGCCTCGGAGAGCGCCGGAAAGACGTCGAGCGGCCCTGCGTACCGAACATCCTCAGGGATGTCCTGAAAGAGTTCGTCGACCGTCTCGACCCCAATTGCTGCGAGCATCGCCTCACGATCGGCGTCTGTAAGCGACAGGAAGCTCACTGAGCGTCAAGCACCTTCTGGTACCCGGCAACGTCAAGCAACGAGTCGATCTCGCCCGGGTTGGTAAGGCGAATTCGGACGAGCCAGCCGTTGCCGTAGGGATCGAGGTTCACCGTCTCGGGCGTCGACACAACGATGTCGTTCACCTCGATCACCTCACCCGAGAGCGGCGAAATCAGATCCGACACCGCCTTCACCGACTCGATCTCACCGTACGAATCATCCTTCGCGACCGTTGCACCAACTGCGGGCGGCTCGTAGTGCACGAGCTCGCCGAGCGCGTCGGCCGCATGCCAGGAAATGCCGAGCACGGCCTCATCGCCCTCAACGCGAGCCCAGTCGTGCTCTTCGTTGTACAACAGGTCATCTGGATACGACTCAGCAGCTGCCATGTCAGCCCTCCTTCGAATAGATCGGTTTCTTCACGACTTCTGCCTGCTTCGCGCGACCGCGGATATCAACCGTGAGCGCCGTCCCGACGGTGGCGGCAGCTGCAGGGACATACCCGAGGCCGATGCCGACATCGAGCATCGGCGAGAGCGAACCGGAGGTCACTTCCCCTCCGCCCTCAATCGTCATGCCCCCACGGGGAATGGCCGTCTCGGTCATGCGAAAGGCGACAAGCTTTCGCGCCGGACCCTCAACCTTGATTGCGCGCAGCCGCTCGACGCCGTTGAACTCCGTGTCGAGCGCGCACACCCAGCCGAGGCCGCTCGAAAGCGCATCCCATTGCGGGCCAATGTCGTTGCCATGCAGGGGGTAACAGACCTCAAGGCGCAGAGTGTCCCGCGCGCCAAGGCCGCATGGGATCACTCCTGCGGCGAGGATCGCGTCCCAGAGAGCGACGGCGTCGTCGGGCGCGCA
>CAIWTI010000095.1 GCA_903915545.1 uncultured Actinomycetes bacterium
CCCGTCACGGTCTTCGACGCGACACCGGCAGATGTGGTCTGCGTCCCGAGCCCCGACACCGTTCCGGTGCCGGAGGTCTTCGAGAACGTGATCGTCCGGCCCGCATCGGTGGTCAGGTTGCCCGCGGCATCCCGAACCTCAGCAACGATCGCGCGTCCCACACCCGAGGTCAAGTTCGCGGTCGACGACCGCGATCACGATCTGAGTCGCCGTACCCGGATCGATCGTAAACGTCGTAGTCCCGTCAGTAAGCGAACCGTCACTCGCAGTGATCGTGATGCTGCCCGCCAGCACACCCGTCACCGTCTTGGTCGCCGAGCCAGCAGAGGTGCTCTGCGTCCCAAGCCCGGAAACCGTCCCGACACCCGCGGTCTTCGAGAAGGTGATCGTCCGACCAGCGTCCGTGGTCAAGTTGCCGGCCGCGTCCTGAACCTGCGCGACAATCCCGCGCGTCGAACCCGACGTCAAGTTGCCCGTCGACGAGGTGATCACAATCTGACTCGCCGTACCCGGATCGATCATAAACGTCGTCGAGCCACCCGTCAGCACACCGTCTGTCGCGGTGATCGTGATGCTCCCGGCCAACACACCCGTCACCGTCTTGGTCGCCGACCCAGCAGAGGTGGCCTGCGTCCCAAGACCGGAGACTGTGCCTGCCCCGGCGCTCTTGGCGAACGTGATCGTCCGACCAGCGTCCGTGGTCAAGTTGCCCGCCGCGTCCTGAACCTGCGCGACAATCCCGCGCGTCGACCCCGAGCTTAGATTTCCGGTCGACGAGGTGATCACGATCTGAGTCGCCGTACCCGGATCGATCGTGAACGTCGTCGTCCCGTCAGTAAGCGACCCGTCACTTGCGGTGATCGTGATGCTCCCCGCCAGCACAGCCGTCACGGTCTTCGTCGCCGAACCAGCAGAGGTGGCCTGCGTCCCAAGCCCGGTAACCGTCCCGGCACCCGAACTCTTCGAGAACGTGATCGTCCGGCCCGCATCCGTCGTCAAGTTGCCCGCCGCGTCCTGAACCTCAGCCACGATCCCGCGCGTCGAACCCGACGTCAAGTTACCCGTCGACGAAGTGATCACAATCTTGCTCGCAGCACCCGGATCGATCGTAAACGTCGTGGTGCCGCTCGTGAGAACACCGTCACTCGCAGTGATTGTGATGCTCCCGGCCAACACACCCGTCACCGTCTTGGATGCAACACCGCTCGACGCCGTCACGGCGCCAGCGAGTCCCGACACGGTTCCGGCTCCAGCGCTCTTCGAGAACGTGACACTCGTCGAGTTGTCTGTCAGCACCACGTTGTCGTAGGTGTCCCGAATCTCAGCCGTAATGGCGCGGGTCGACCCCGAGGTCAAGTTGCCCGTCGCCGAGGTGATCACAATCTTTGTCGCGGCGTCTGCGACGACGTCGAAGGCACCGCTGACCCCGGCGGTGTCACTGTTGTTATCGGTAGCCGTGATCACACAGTTGGTGCCTGCAGTGCGGAACACGATGCCGCTGAAGACATACGTCCCATCGCCCGCCGTCACCGCACTCAGCACGGTCGGCGACGAGAAGTCGCCCGATGTTGGGTCAAAGCGGCACGCACCAGAAGAGATCGTGAGCGTGGCGGTCACGTCGGTCGCGGCCGTGGTGTCGATCGTGATCGAGGTCGACGCACCGGCGGTGTACGTCTGGCCCGACGGATCACCGGCCGTAAAGGCAATCGTCCCTGCGAATGCTGCCGACGTGAACGTCAGCGCAAACACCGAAACGGCAAGGCTAAGCCCCGCCCGAACCATCGAACGCGTTGAGAAGAACTTCCGCCGCACCTGTACCGCCCCCAGTGTGTTTTCGTTGCCTGCCGTTAGCTGAGCCGCCCCCAGCTCAATTGCTTCGCACTTTAGGCACCCGGATCGGACGGACACGGCAGCTACTCGGCACGCCATCCTCTCGACTCGGGCGCACAGAAGCGCCACGAACCGAACCCTAAAGACCTACGCCGAATTGTCAATCACCCCTACGCAGATCTGAGGGCGATTTTCGGAAAGTGCGGCGTGTTCTCGGGCCAAATGACGATCTCGCGGACGCGCACGCTCTCTACCTCGATGTCGAGTTGACCTTTAGGTTTGGGAGCGAGTCTCTTCGTTCTCCACTTCGTCGAGCGTCCACGCGCGGTTCGCGTAGTGCTTGACGGCCGGCCGCATCGTGCTCGCAAGCCGGAAGTGCCCGAGCGCCTCATCGGCCTTCCCCTGCTGCTCAAGCGCACGGCCAAGCGCGTAATGGGCGTAGTCATCGACCGGCGAGAGCTCGAGCACCATTCGAAACTCGGCCTCCGCTTCCGCCCACCGCGCGATGCGGAAGTAGGCGATGCCCAGCGCCTCGCGGATCGACGCCTTCGCCGGCTCCATCCGTTTGGCCTTCTCCAGCGGAACCGTGGCCTGTGCCGCCTCGCCCTTGCGCAGCCGCTGCTGACCCTCGCGGAAGAGCTCGTATGCGTCCATCACCGGCTCGTCACTCATGGCAACTGAGTACCAAACGAGCGCCGCTTCGCGCTGCGTCGAAGCGAGGTCGATCAGACAAGGAGCGCTTCGGCAGCGTCGAGCACCGCGGCAGCGATTGCGCTCTTTGAGCTGCGAGCAATGTCACGCTCGCCGGTGGCGGTCACGATGGTCACGGCGTTCTCATTCGTGTCGAAGCCAATGCCAGGTACCGACACATCATTGAACACGACAACGTCTGCGTTCTTCGATTGGAGCATTCCGCGCTTGCGGTCGAGACCTGCCTCGCCGATCTCGGCACCGAAGGTCACAAGCACCTGGCCCGGCGACTTCTGCTCACCAAGGGCGCGTGCGATGTCGGCGGTCGGTACGAGTTCGAGCGACCACGTATTCGCATCCTTCACCCGCTTCCCCGCGACTGCCTCCACAGGGCGGTAGTCGGCCACTGCCGCCGCGCAGATCGCAATGTCGTAGTCGAGCGAGCCCAACGCTGCCTCAGCCATCTCAGCAGCCGTCGGTGTCGGAACGACGCGAACGCCGACGGGTGCGGCGACGGCGAGGTTCGCCGCAAGCAGCGTGACGTCGGCACCTCGTCGACGAGCCTCCTCGGCAAGCGCCACACCCATGCGTCCCGATGAGCGATTACCGAGATACCGCACGTCGTCGAGCGGCTCGCGGGTACCGCCCGCAGTAACAAGCACACGTTTGCCGGCAAGCGTCGGCGCACCGAGCAACTGCCCAACGCGCGCGGCGATCTCTTCCGGCTCCGCAAGGCGACCTACTCCCCACTCGCCTTCTGCCATCTCTCCCTCGTCAGGCCCGATGAACTCAAGGCCGCGTTCGCGCAAGGTCTCGACGTTCGCACGGGTCGCAGCATTCGCCCACATACGCGGGTTCATTGCGGGCGCGACGAGCACGGGCCCGCGATGCGCGAGCGCCGCCTGCGTCAAGAGGTTGTCGGCGATGCCATACGCGAGCTTCGCCAGCGTGTTCGCCGTGCAGGGCGCGATGACCAGTAGATCCCCGCGTGTCAGATGGAGATACGGATCGTCACCAGCTGGTCGGCGCGCGAGCGCAGCAAATGTCTCAGCGGTGACGAAGCGTTCAGCACCAGGCGTAACGAGCGGCACAACCTCGTGGCCTGAACGGACAAGAAGGCGCACGAGTTCGCAGGCCTTATAGGCCGCGATGCCACCACTTACACCAACAAGAATCCGAGCCACACTGGAAGTGTGCCGAGAGCGGCCGTTTCCGGCCAGCCCGACAACCTACCGGCGGTACTCGTACGTGATCTTGCCCTCGGCGATTTCTTCGAGGGCCATGGTGAGGTAGTTCTTCGACCGCGACTGCACGAGCGGCGGCGGAAACTCATCGAAAGTGCCCTCGCCAAGCTGATGGTGATAGTTGTTGATCTGCCGGGCACGCTTGGCCGCGACGATCACCAGCGCATAGCGCGAGTCGACCTTTTCGGTGAGCTGATCGATGCGAGGATGAATCATGGCTGCCTATCCTACCTGAGCGGAGTTGGCGGCCAGGGCGGACTCGACGATCCCCACCACTTCGGCTGCCGCGCGGTCGCGATCGTCGTTCGCGACGACGTAGTCGAACTCGGGTGCGAGGGCGCGCTGTTCCTGCGCCAGGGCAACGCGCTCTTCGATCTCGCCTGAGCTCTCCGTCGCCCGCGATCGTAGGCGGCGCTCCAGCTCATCGATCGGTGCATCGACGAAGATCGTCACGACCTCAGGGAGTCGACGCTTCACCTCGAGCGAACCGTTCAGCTCGAGCTCGAGCAGCGGCACCGCGCCATCGGCTGCTATCCGTTCGAGCTCCGTCACGAGCGTCCCCGACCGCTGCCCCCACGGGAAGACGTGGTATTCGAGGAAGTCACGATCGGCGAGCCGCCGGTCGAACTCCTCGTCGGTTACGAACCAGTAGTGCACTCCGTTCTGTTCGCCCGGCCGCATTGCACGTGTCGTCGCCGACACCGCGAGGCGCAGTCGCGGTACCCGTGTAAGCAGAGCCTCCACCATCGTCCCCTTGCCGGCCCCCGAGGGTCCGGTCACCACGAAGGCGGGGACGGGACGCGTCACGCCGCTTTACCGACAGGGAATGGTGTTGCGCGCATGTACGACGAGCCTACTCTGCGGGGCGGAGCCGCCGCACAACGGACACGCTCGGACAACCGACTACCGGTTGTTGAAGAGCGTCAGAAGTTCGTGGCGCTGGCGATCGGAAAGTCCGCCGACCGTCTTCGACTGGCTGATCCGGCACTGGTTGAGCAACCGGGCTGCCTTGACACGTCCAAACTTCGGGACGGCCATGAGCATGTCGAAGACCTTCGCGGTCGAAACGAACTCGGGCGGATCACGAAGAATCTGCTCAATCGAGACGTCGCCCGACTTGAGATCCTTCTTCAGCTGCGCCCGCTTGACGCGAATGTCGTTCGCCCGTCGGAGCGCATCCATCCTCTGATCAAGGGAGCGGGCCGGGGCCTGTACTGGAGCGGGTGGCATCGCCATAAGCTCGCGCATACTAACAACCTCTGCGCGTCATGCAACCTCTACCCGTTTAAGGCAGTTGCCTTACAAGACAAGACCTTCGTGTGCTATCCCGACCGCGTCGTCCGCTGAGGTGAGGCCCGCTTCCGACACCGCCTCCTCGAGTTCGTATCGCACGCGCGAGGGCGCCGCAGGGTCGGCGAAGAGCACCGTGCCGAGGGCAATTGCGGACGCGCCACACGCGATTATCTCGAGTGCCTCGCGCCCCGTCGTGATCCCCCCCATCCCCACGATCGGCAGTGCTGTCGCGCGACGACACGAGTACACGGCAGCGAGCGCAACAGGGCGCAGAGCCGGTCCGCTGTACCCACCGGTACCGCGATTCAGTACAGGCCGCAGCCGCCGGTCAAGTGCCATGCCGCGCAGTGTGTTCACCAGCGTGAGGCCGTCGGCCCCCGCCGCCTCCACCGCCCGCGCAACCTCAGCGATATCCCAGGCCGCAGGCGAGAGCTTCGCGTAGAGCGGCAGGCTCGTGGCAGCACGGCATGTAGCCACGATCTCAGCGGCGCTCTCAGCTGCCTCGTCGACGTTTGGGCACGAGAGGTTGATCTCGATCGTCACGTCGCTTAGGCGGGCGCACGTCTCGGCGTACTCCGTCGCACTGAAGCCGCCCACCGACACCCAGAGCGGCTTGCCAAAGCTGCGGAGCTCCGGCAGATAGTCGGTGAGGAAGGCCTCGCGACCCGGGTTCGCAAGGCCGATCGCGTTGAGCATGCCGTGGGAGGTCTCGGCGATGCGCGCAGGCTGGTTCCCAGCACGCGGCTCGGGCGTCACGGTCTTCGTGACGAAGCCATCGAGTTGGGTGACAACGCCCGGGGCAGCAAGAGCGTCGAGGCAGCCGCTCGCGTTGAAGATGTTCATGCAGGCACCGCCGGAAACACGGGCGGAGCGCCCCCAATCACGGGGCCTTCAAGGCAGAGCCGCTTGAGCGTTCCGTCGATCTCGACGACGCAGCCGAAACATGCTCCGTAGCCGCACGCCATCGGGGCCTCCCACGCAAGCTGGGCCGTCGGATGATCACGCAGGATCGCGTGAAGCATTGGTTCCGGGCCGCACGCAAGGATGTCGTGGTCGTCGGGGATCGCCTCTGTCACGAGCACCGGATCGATGACGACCTCGGCACCCGGCAGCAGCGCGGCAGCCTCAGCGAAATGCGCGTTTCGGAACCCGAGCACAACGGGAGTACCGGCACCGAGCACCGAGCGCGTGAACGGAAAGGGAGCAACGCCGATTCCGCCACCGACGAGCACGGGACGCTCAACGTCGAGCCGATATCCGTTCCCGATTGGGCCGAACACGTGGAGTTGGTCGCCAACGGATACCTCTGCGATCGCCAGCGTTCCCGGCCCAATGGCATCGATCAAGAACGCGAGTTCTCCCGCTTCGGCAAGGCAGAGCGAGAACGGCCGCGGCAACACACGACCGGGCGCCTCGACCATGAAGAACTGGCCCGGTATGCCCGGATCGAGATTGCCTTGGTCGATCCGTACGAGCGTGTACGGCCCGATCTTCTCGACCCCGGTGACCTTACGGCGTTCGCGCAGCGGCATGACGCTCCTGAAGCGGAATCGCAGTTGGGGTATCGGCACCGGCGATCGCATCGGCGGCGGCGCGTGCCCCGGCTAGCGTGGTGACACACGGGATCCGAGCGATGGTCGCCGCTTCGCGAATCTTCCAACCGTCGCGGCGGGCGTTGCGTCCTTCTGGCGTGTTGACGACGAGCGACACGTTCCGGCCACGGATCAGGTCGGCAACCGCGGCGTCCTTGTCGATCTCGGCAACCTCGAGTCCTGCCGCCGCGAGCACCTTGGCGGTGCCGCTCGTTGCGATGAGGGCGAAACCGGCACCGACGAGCGTCGTCGCGACGTCCACAACTCCGTCCTTGTCGGCGTCACAGACGCTCAGGAACGCCGTACCGCTGGAGGGCAGCCCGCGTCCTGCAGCTCGTTCGGCTTTGGCAAAAGCGGTCGGGAAGTCGGGCGCACTCGCCA
>CAIWTI010000096.1 GCA_903915545.1 uncultured Actinomycetes bacterium
ACGTCGGTGAACGATGCGCCTTCGGCTGCCGCACGCGACGCACTCTTCTCGGTCGCGAGGAGGCTTCCGGTGTCGGCGAAGCGCGCTGCGAGCGCGGCGGCGAGCTCGGGCTGCTCTTTGACGCCAGCAGGTCGCGCGATTGCGCATTCTGATGCTTGGGCTTCGAGCAGCAGCCGGGGGAGTCCGTCAACAGCGGGCACGAAGATTTCGGCGGCAGCGAGAATCGCAGCGCGGGAGGCGCCGTCTCGCGCCGTGCGCACGTGGACACGGCCTGCAAGGTCACGTGGGACGCTGGGGCGGCCTCCGAGCGGCTTGGTGTTCAACAGCACGACTTCCCACTCGGGAAGCTCACGGAGCGTGTGGATGACGGCGCGGGCGAGCGGCCGTTCGGTGCGCTTTGCCTCGACGACGATCGTCTTGCCCTTCTTGCCCGGCTGGAAGATCGCGGGATCGATGCCGGGGGATTCGAGGTGCCAGGTGCCGGTGTAGAGCTCGGCGGCGGCGTCGCGCGCTTCGGCCGAGAGGGCGATGAGCGCGTCGATGCGGGCGCGAAGTCGCTCGCGCTGCCCCTTTGCAGGTGGATACGTGAGTCGCTCAGAAGACGAGAACGTCGCGGCGGTGACCGCGCTTGTCTCGAGCAGCGCGAGGTACGAGAGCGACGGGAGGCCGGGCTCGAAGCCGTGGACGACGTCAAAGTCGCCGCGCGCCAGGATCAGGGCAATGTTCGCACGGGCCCCGACGGGTACGCCCATCTGCGAGCGCCGCGAGATCGGCACTGCCGGTGTGATCGCGACGATGTCGGGGAGCGGGTCGGTACCCGCAAGCGCGTGCCGACCGGCTTTCAGGTCGGCGGCACGGGTCGACGGGGCCACGACGGTGACGGTGTGGCCAAGGTCGCGCAGTGCTGCTGCGACGCCCGCCACGTGCTCGTTCACGTCGTGCGGCTGCGACCACGCAAACGGCGTCACAAGGCAGATGCGCACTGCGTCCTAGGGTAGTCGAAGCACTGCGCAGGCGACGTTGGCGTGTCGAGGGATACGGACGTTGTCCAGGACTCCGTCCCGGACAACACGTATTATGTTTGACATGTCAACTATCGAAATCCAAGTGATGGACAACGGTCCGTATCTCGTGAAGGGCCCGGCCGATCTGAAGGATGGCGCCGGAACGTCGTACGAGGCATCGGACAAGAACGTGATTGCTCTTTGCCGCTGCGGCGGTTCGAGCAACAAGCCGTACTGCGACGGTACGCACACGTCGAATGGCTTTAGCGGTGACGAGCGCGTCGCCTAAGCGACTCGCTCGGTTTTGAACGACGAAGGGGTGGGAGCCAAGCTCCCACCCCTTCGTCGTTAACCGGTGCGTGTTGCGTTACCGAGCGGTGCGCCGTGCGGCCGGCTTGGCCGCTGTGCGCTTTGCTGCCGGTGCTGCCTTCGTAGCTGCTGGCTTGCGGGCCGGGGTCGCCTTGGCTGCCGGCTTCGCGGCTGGCTTGGCTGCGGCGGTGCGTGCCGGTGCTGCCTTGCTTGCGGCTGCAGTGCGTGCAGCTGCTGGCTTGACGGCGGGCTTCTTCGCAACGGGCTTCTTGGCGGCCGGCTTCTTCGCTGCTGCCTTGACGGCCTTGCGGCGGTTCGCGGCGATGAACGCTTCGGACTGCTCGTATGCCTCGTCGTCTGGAATCTGCTTCGGCGGCGACTTCATCAGGTACGCGCTCGGGCCTTCGAGCGAGCCGGAGACACCGTTGTTGAGGGCGAGCTTGGCAAGACGGACGGCGTCGATGACGATTCCGGCCGAGTTGGGCGAGTCCCACACTTCGAGCTTGAGCTCGACGTTCAACGGCACGTCACCAAACGACGAGCCTTCCATGCGGATGTAGGCCCACTTGCGGTCGGTCAGCCACGGCACGTAGTCGGACGGGCCGACGTGCACGTTCTTCGCGCCGAGGTCGTAGTCGAGCATCGAGGTGACGGCGTTCGTCTTCGAGATCTTCTTCGATTCGAGGCGCTCGCGCTCAAGCATGTTGAGGAAGTCCGAGTTGCCGCCGACGTTCAGCTGCATCGTCTTGTCGAGGTGCACGCCACGCTCACGGAACAGCGACGTGAGGACGCGGTGGGTGATCGTCGCGCCAACCTGCGACTTGATGTCGTCACCGATGATCGGCACGCCAGCTGCCTTGAACCGCTTCTGCCAGTACGGCTCACGGGCGATGAAGACCGGCATGCAGTTGACCATCGCGCAGCCTGCGGCGAGGATCTGCTCGGTGTACCACTTGGTCGCCTCTTCCGAACCGACCGGAAGGTAGTTGACGACAACGTCGACCTTGCGATCCTTGAGGATCTTGACGACGTCGTCGGTTTCGCCCGGCGCCTTCTCGACGATCTCCGAGAGGAACTTGCCGATGCCGTCGTGGGTCATGCCGCGCGAGACGGTGACACCAGTCTTTGGCACCTTGGCGAACTTGATCGTGTCGTTCGGGTGCGCCCAGATCGCGTCGGCAAGATCCTTGCCAACCTTGCCCTTGACGACGTCGAATGCGGCAACGAACTCGATGTCACGGATGTGGTACCCGCCGAGATCGACGTGCATCAGACCGGGGACGAAGGTGTTCTCGTCCGCGTTCTTGTAGTACTCGACGCCCTGGAGCAGCGAGTTGGCGCAGTTACCGACGCCGATGATTGCGACGCGAACCTTGTTGTCCGCGCGGCCGCGCGGTGCGCGCGATCCGGTTGTTTCAGCCACGACGATCTCCTTCGAGTCGAGCGTCCCCGCCCGCGGAATGCGAGACGGCGAGGAGGCGGGGGAGGGGTGTGTAGGCGCCGGTCACCGGCCACCTGCGATGAGTTGCCGGCGCACGTGCAGGACACGCTGGCAAACGGTGATCCAGGCTGTTGCTGACAGGACAACGAGCGCCCATGGCAGCACGCCCCAGGGGGCGAAGACGAGCCCGGCGGTGATCACGACCACGCGTTCTGCGCGTGAGCCGATCCCGACGTCTCCCCGGAGGCCGAGAGCTTCGGCTTTGGCCCGGGTGTACGACACGAGAAACGAGCCGGCGACGGCAGCCATGGCGACTGCGACGAACACCGGGTGGTGATGGCGCGCGAGGACGAACGCGATTGCGGTGAGCATGAAGCCTTCGCTCACACGGTCGGTCGTCGAGTCGAGGAACGCGCCGAACTCGGTGGTCTTGCCACCAGCCCGGGCGAGCGCCCCATCGAGGATGTCGAGAATCGAGCCGACAACGAACACCGTTGCGCCCGCCCAGTAGTAGAGCTTCTCACCGTGGTTTTCGAAGATCACCACGAGCGACGCGAGTCCGCACAGCAACACACCCGTGGCCGTGAGGGCGTTTGGGGTGACGCGAGTGCGGGCGAGGCCCGTAACCGAACGTGTCGCAAGGCGCCGGGCACCGCTTGTGTACCCGTCCTTGATCGCTGCTGCGCGACTCATCTCGGGCGACCGTACCACCCGCCTCAGTCAGATACGCGCGTTCTTTCGCCGGGCGGTCGGACATGCTCGCTGAACGGCGAAACATCGCTCGTTAAGCGAAAAACCGGCCTGGTGAGCGGGCGGCGGTGTTAGGCGCTCTGGGGTGCGGAGCGCCGCTCGAAGCGGCGACGCAGCGGCGCGCGGTAGACGATCGCCATCGCGACGAGGGCGACGCCCATGCCGGCGATGCAGTCCGTCCAGAAGTGGTTGCCCGACGCCATCACGACGAACCAGACCCAGCCTGGCCAGATCGCCCAGAAAGCTTTGGCGACCGGGTTCTTCACGAGCCGATAGAGCACGATCCCGACAATCAGCGCGTCGCACGCGTGCAGGCTCGGGAACGCGGCGTAGGGGTTCGCGACAACGTTGACGAGACCGTCGCGGTGCTGGTCGACAAAGCCGACCCCAAGCAGACGCGGCGGGGCCGTCGGCATGAAGATGTAGCCAAAGAGGCCCAGCACGTTCGCGAGCAGAATCGTGTTGCGGAAGCGATAGAAATGGTCGTGCCGACGCGAGTAGATCCACAGCATCGCGAGGCCGAGCACGGTGAACTCCGAGTTCCAGTACGTCCACGACACAAGGTCGGCAAGCCACGCGCGCTGATCGACGAAGTGCTGGAACGTCAACTCATAGAGTTTGTGCGTGTAGTGCGTCTCGAACGAAACGATCCGAAAGCCATTCTGAAAGGCCCGGTCAGGGTTTCGATCAGCGATTCCGCGCGCGAATTGGTACGCGATCAGGAAGCTAAACCAGATGCCGACCTGACGGAGAAGATCGCCCCATCCACGCGGTAGATACCGCCGAGTTACTGATTCCGTCGCCGACACGCCCACGTAATTCTAGTCGGCGAGGTCGGCGTGATGTTTAACCGCGGCACGACCGAGTCCGAGCGAGTACCCCCAAACCCTTAGTAGTACGCAAGTGACCTATTGAGAAGCTTCTATTTGAGGCGTAGTGTCCCGCACGTCGCCCGTTTGGGCGGCACCTCTGCAGAGGGAGCTTCTGACGAAGGAGGAGGGGATGAAGCAGGCGACTCAGGACGAGATGATCCGTAGGTCTCTTAAGCAGACCGCGAAGAGTCTCTCCCTTGTCGTGAACGGCATGTCGCGGACGGTTACGGCCACCGCTGATACGCCGCTCCTATACGTGTTGCGGGATGAATTGCACCTTCGTGGGCCGCGTTTCGGGTGCGGTCTCGCGCAGTGCGGTGCATGCACGGTTCACCTTGACGGTGAGCCGATTCGCTCGTGTGTTACCCCGGCGGCTGCGGTTGTCGGTCACAAGGTCACAACGCTCGAAGGTCTCGCTGCGAACTACAAGGGTTCGCAGGTTGACACCGTCACGGGCCTCAACTTGCACCCGGTGCAGCAGGCCTGGATCGACGAGCAGGTTCCACAGTGCGGGTTCTGCCAGAACGGCTGGATCATGTACACGGCACACCTGCTCGAGAACACGAAGAATCCGACCGACACCGAGATCCATGCGGCGCTCGACGGACTCAAGTGTCGTTGCGGCACGCAGTTCCAGATCATGAACGCGGTGCGTCGCGCCGCGAAGGCGAGGGGGTAGGGGAGGCGAGATGACAGCTACAGAGCACACATCGTTCTCCCGCAAGCGCTTCATCGAAGGCACCGGCTCGCTCGTTGTCGGTTTCTCGCTTGCGGGTGCGCTCGCAGGTGAGGCGGCCGCGAAGGGCACCGACGTCGTCACCGGCGTGTGGCCTAAGCCGTCAACGACGGCAGTCGACTCGTTCCTCGAGATCAAGTCGGACAACACCGTTGTTGCGAAGTTCGGCAAAGGCACGGCCGCCCAGGGCCTGATTACGAGCATCCGTCAGCTGTACGCCGACGAGCTTGACGTCCCGCTCTCGAGCGTTTCGGCAATTGTCGGCGACTCGTACCTCACGCCCGACCAGGTTGGCGCCTCCGGCTCCAACGGGATGGTCACCGAGTGGGTCACCGTCCGTCAGGCAGCAGCAACTGCGAAGCAGGCACTGCTCGGCATGGCGGCGACGAAGCTCGGCACGACAGCCGACAAGCTGTTTGTGAAGAACGGCACGGTGTACGTCACGGGTGGATCTGGTTCAGTCACCTACGGTCAGCTGATCGGCGGGCAGAAGTTCAACCTGCAGATCTCCGCGACCGCACCGCAGAAGGCAGTGGGTGCGCTCACGATCGTCGGCACCTCCCCGCAGCGCGAGGAGATCCCGCGGATCGTCACGGGCAACTACGACTACGTCAACGACGTCCGGCTGCCGGGCATGCTGCATGCCCGCAACGTCAAGCCGCCGGTTGCTGGGGCCACGCTCGTCTCGGTCGACGGCCCACACAACCTGCCTGGCCTCGTAAAGGTCGTCGCGAAGGGCAACTACCTCGCCGTCGTGTGTAAGACGGAGTGGCAGGCCATTCAGGCGGCGAAGGCACTCAAGGTCACCTGGAAGGCGCCGGCAACGCCGCCGTTCCCGAATGGCTACGACGCCTTCTACCAGTACCTCGCGACCGGCACTCCGGTCGGAACGACGGTCAACACGAACATCGGCGACGCGGTCGGCACATACAACGCCGCCCCGACGAAGGTGTCCGCGACGTACATGTACGACTTCCAGTCGCACGCGTCGTTCTCGGGGACATGCTGTGTCGCCGACGTCAACATGAAGACCCAGACCGCACGCATCTGGTTTGGTGGTCAGAAGCCGTACGGCGTCGCCAACACGGTCAGCGACCTCCTCGGAATCCCGGTGAGCAACATTCGCGTCACCTGGTACCCGGGACCGGGTTCGTATGGCCGTAACGACGCAGACGACGGTGGCCTCGAGGCCGCGTACCTCTCGTCGGTGATGGGCGCCCCTGTCCGCATCCAGTGGATGCGTGAAGAGGTGCAGGCGTGGGATCCGAAGGGCCCTGCGCACCTCACTACGATCCAGGGCAGCCTGGACGCGAGCGGCAAGGTCAACTCGTGGAACTGGACATCACGGGCGATCTCGACGGGTCACACGGCAGCTGCTGCAAGCAAGAAGGGCGACACGCTGATCGGCACGCTCATGGGGTACGTCACCCCGCAGGGCAACTCGGCAGCGTTCGATGCCAACGCGTACAGCTTCCCGAACACGTTGAAGACGGGGTACGCGATCGACTGGTCGCAGGCGCTTGGTACGGGCTTGCGTTCAGCCAACTTCCGTGACCCGAACGGTCCTCAGACGACGTTTGCGAGTGAGCAGTTCATTGACGAGCTCGCGTACGCCGCGAACATGGATCCGATCAACTTCCGGTTGACGTACCTGACCGCCCAGCGCGACATCAACGTCGTCAAGGCGATCCGGGATTCGTCGAAGTGGGAGTCACGTGTCGGGCCTGGTCCGGGCGCAACATCGTCGGCACGCGTCGTTAGCGGCCGCGGTATGGCGTACCAGCAGCGCTCCGGCACGATCAACGGCTGGATGGCCGTCGTCACGGTTGACCGTAAGACGGGCGATGTGAAGGTGACGAAGTTCGTTGCCGCGCAGGACTCCGGCTACGTCGTCAACCCGGGTGCAATCAACGGCGGCGTTAAGGGCAACATCATGATGGCGATCGGTCGTTCGCTCCACGAGAGCGTCGACTTCGATGCGACGAAGGTCAAGAGCATCGACTGGGTGACCTACCCGATCACCGCCATCAAGGACACGCCGAAGGAGCTCGATGTTGTGCTCGTCAACACGACGGGTATGGACACGGGGACGTTCGTCGCACCAAGCGGTGCCGGCGAGCCTTCAACACGCGGCGTTGCTGCGGCGATCGCAAACGCGATCTTCGATGCAACCGGTGTTCGCGTGCGGCGCTGCCCGATGACGCCTGCGGTCGTGCTTGCCGCATTGAAGGCAGCCGGCAAGGCGCTGTAGTCTCTCTGCAGTTCTCCAGGGGGAGAGAGAGGTCGGCCGAAAGGCCGACCTCTTCTTTTAACGTCGGGCCAACGTGTTCTGCGCGGCGTGAGTCGCCGACCTAGCGGCCACTCGGTCAGTGGGTGTACGCGCGACCGAGCGGCGTGCCTTTTTCGGTCAATCGCGTCTGCTCCGGCCATGTCCTGGGGACAGTCCCCATTCGGTCGGTTGACCTGCAGCGACCTGCGGATCTGTGTGCTGTCCGGGATGGTTGCGGCCGATTTGCAGGGATTAAGCGGCACCCGCAGCGCTCGCGAATTCGAGAACGGAAATCGCACGACGCGAGGCGCGTAAGCTGTCTAAATTGCCTGAGGCTGGGAAGTACACGGCGCCAGTGCTTACGGTCAATCGACACGAATTCCCATTGCGAACGCCGCCGCGATTCCCGCGGGAATTCCAGACCTGACGCAAATCACGACTTCCTGGCCGCGCATGGCGACTCAAGGTCGTGCTTCGTACGTCTCTCCTATCCGCCGATGTAGCTCATCTCGACCTTCGGGGAGTCGGTGGTCGCGTCCGAGCGAATCTCGGAGTAGCGATCCTTCCGATCCCTCCAGATCAGAGCGAGCTTGTCGCGGAGCTCGTCGTCACCCGCGCCACTACGGACGAGGGCGCGGAGGTCGTGTCCGCGAACAGCAAACAGGCAGGTGTAGAGCTTTCCTTCGGCTGAGAGCCGGGTGCGGGTGCAGTCGCCGCAGAACGGCTGGGTGACCGATGCGATCACGCCGAACTCGCCCTTGCCGTCCTTGTACTGCCAGCGGCGGGCCACTTCGCCGCGGTACGCGGCCTCGACCGGCTCGCATGGGAACTCGGCGTTCAGCAGGCCGACGATCTCGCCAGCCGACACCACATCGTCCATGCGCCAACCGTTGGTTGCGCCGACATCCATGTACTCGATGAAGCGGAGCGTGTCGCCGGTGTCGCGGAAGTAGCGGGCAAGGTCGACGAGGTGCGTCTCGTTGACACCGCGCTTGACGACCGTGTTGACCTTCACGGGCAGGCCGACGTTGCGGGCCGCCTCAATGCCTTCAAGAACCTTCTCGACCGGGAACTCAACATCGTTCATTGCCTGGAACGTTGCGTTGTCGAGCGAGTCGAGGCTCACGGTGATCCGCGTGAGACCAGCGTCCTTCAGCGCCTGCGCCTTCTTCGGCAGCAGCGACGCGTTTGTGGTGAGCGTGAGATCGACGTCGAGCTTCGCGAGCATCTCGATCAGCTTCTCGAGCTCGCGGCGGGCGAGCGGCTCGCCGCCGGTCAGACGAATCTTCTTGACGCCAAGGTCGATCGCGACCTTCGCGATGCGGGTGATCTCCTCGAAGTCGAGAAGCTCTTTGCGGTCGAGGAAGCGATACCCATGCCCGAACACCGACTTCGGCATGCAGTAGACGCAGCGGAAGTTGCAGCGATCCGTCACGGAGATCCGGAGGTCGCGCAAGGGGCGATTCAGGGTGTCGAGGACGTGCCCGGTTGTGTCATCGGTCTGCATAGGAAGACCAGCGTAGCGCCCCGAGCGGCGTTTACATAGCCCGGAGGTCTAATTGGCCTGATTGAATCGCACAATGCTCGGCGCAGAACACGACCGTTCGCTTCGCCCGCTCCTCGCGCTGATCGCCGTAACGGGCGTTTGGGGGCTCACGTTCGTACAGGTCAAAGACGCCGTCGCGGTCTATCCCGTGTTCGCGTTTCTCGCGCTCCGCTTCGGCATCGCAACCGTCGCGCTCGCGCCGCCGGCGATCTCGCGGGTGCGCAGCATCGGGCGTCCTGGCGCCGGTGCTGCCGTCTTTGCCGGGCTCCTGTTGGCGGCCGGTTATGCCCTGCAGACCTTTGGGCTTGAACGCACGACGGTGTCGAGCGCGGGCTTCGTAACCGGGATGTACGTCGTCCTGACACCGCTGATTGCGCTTGCCGTGTTTCGGATGCACGTCGCCCGTGCGGCGTGGGGAGGCGTCGCTCTGGCGACGCTCGGCCTGGCGATGCTCGCGGGCGTGCACGGGGGCTCGATGGCGGGTGACGTGCTCGTCCTGGGTGGGGCGGCCGTTTACTCGCTGCAGATCGTCGTGATGGAGCGGTACGCGCAGCGCTACGACGCGCTCGCGTTCACGTTCGTCGAGATGCTCGCCGCGGCCGTTGGCCTCGGTCTCTGCGCGTTGCCGCACCTTGCCGTTCCCCGCGGGTGGACGGTGTGGGGCGCCCTGCTCGTCACGGGCATCTTTGCGAGCGCCCTCGCCTTCCTGATCCAGATGTGGGCGCAGCAGCGGACGAGTGCCACGCGCACGGCCCTCGTGTTCACGCTCGAACCGGTCTTTGCCGCGATCTTTGGCTACTGGCTTGCGGGCGATCGCCTAGGCGCATTCGGCTGGGTGGGTTGTGCAGTGATCATACTGGGCATCGTGCTCGCCGAACCTGCCGCCGCGAAAGTGCTCGTCCGTCTGATCCAGAGGCCAGCGGCAGCATGATCGCGATCGTCTTTGCGCTGCTCGCTGCCGTCACTTTCGGCGGAATGTCCGTTGCGGTGCGCCGTGGGCTCGGCGAGGGTGGGGCGGCCACGAGCACGCTCGCGACGCTGCTTCCCGCGTTCGTGATCGCCGCTGTCGCCTCGACGATTCGCCACGACTACGGTGGTGCGTGGAAGTTCTTCCTTGCCGGCCTGATCGCGCCGGGGCTTTCGCAGGTGATCTTTACGCGGGCGATCAAGGAGGCCGGGGCGGCGCGCGTGTCGGTTGTCGCGGGAACCGCGCCGTTCTCCGCCGTCATCGTCGCGCTCGTCTTTCTCCACGAGCCGTTCCGGGTGCCGGTGATCATCGGTGGCGTGGTGATCGTTCTCGGCGGTCTGTTGCTTGCGGCAGAGAAGGGGCGGCCAGGGCACGTCAAGACGATCGGCCTCTTCCTGGGTGTGCTGGCAACGACCCTCTTCGCGATTCGCGACAACCTTGTTCGCGCGATCCACGCGGGGGCGAGCCCGGAGACGGCGTCGGTGGCGATCCTGTTCGCGGGCGTGCTCGTGTCGAGCCTTTGGGCGCGGCAGGTACCGACGCGTGTCGAGTTTCGTCGGATGGCGCCTGCCGGAATCCTCTTTGGCCTCTCGTACCTGGCGCTCTTCGAGGCGTACTTCCACGGTCGGGTTGAGGTCGTCTCGCCGCTGACCGCGACGGAGTCGCTGTGGGCGGTGTGGTTCACCTCGATGTTCCTCGGGAAGAGCGAACATGTGGGTCGTCGGGTGCTGATCGGCGCATTGTTCGTGGTCGCCGGTGGTGCGCTCATCGGCATCTATCGCTGATCTGCTGCGGGTTTGCCTGTCCGCGGTTTTGTGCGGGCGCGACCCCAATCGGATCTGATACAAAGAGGCTTAGATTTTCTATAGCACCCACGAACTGCGGCGGTTCGCACGTCTGACCGCCACCAAAGGAGACCTGGATTCACATGGCTAAGACGATCGGCATCGACCTCGGCACGACCAACTCGTGCATGGCCGTGCTGGAGGGCGGCGAGCCGTCCGTCATCGCGAACGCTGAGGGCGGCCGCACCACGCCGTCTGTCGTCGGATTCGCGAAGGACGGTCAGCGTCTCGTTGGCACTCCGGCGCGCCGTCAGCAGGTCACCAATCCGCAGAACACGATCTTCTCAATCAAGCGCTTCATGGGCCGGAAGCAGGACGAAGTTTCGGAAGAGATGAAGATCGTCCCGTACACGGTGGTCGAGGGACCAAACCACGACGTGCGTGTGAGCGCCGATGGCAAGGAGTACTCGCCGCCGGAGATCAGCGCGATGATCCTGCAGAAGCTAAAGGCCGACGCCGAGGCGTACCTCGGCGAGTCGGTGTCGGATGCGGTCATCACCGTCCCCGCGTATTTCAACAACGCCCAGCGTGAAGCAACCAAGGATGCCGGCAAGATCGCCGGGCTCAACGTCCTTCGCATCATCAACGAGCCGACCGCGGCAGCGCTTGCCTACGGCCTCGACAAGGAAGGCGCCGACCAGACGATCCTCGTCTTCGACCTCGGCGGCGGCACGTTCGACGTGTCGGTGCTCGAGCTTGGCGACGGCGTCTTCGAAGTGAAGTCGACGCACGGTGACAACCATCTGGGCGGCGACAACTTCGACAAGGCGATCGTCGATTGGATGATCTCCGAGTTCAAGCGCGACCAGGGCATCGACCTTGGCGCCGACCCGATGGCCCTCCAGCGTCTCTACGAGGCGGGCGAGAAGGCAAAGATCGAGCTGAGCTCGACGATGGCCACGCAGATCAATCTGCCGTTCATCACGGCGAGTGCTGAAGGCCCGAAGCACCTCGACCTGCAGTTGACGCGCGCCAAGCTTGAGGAGCTCGCGCACGACCTGATCGAGCGCACCGTTGGCCCGACGAAGCAGTCGCTCAAGGACGCTGGTCTCGACGCGAGCAAGATCGACCATGTCGTGCTCGTCGGCGGCATGACCCGTATGCCGGCTGTTCAGGCAAAGGTGAAGGAGCTGATCGGCAAGGATCCGCACAAGGGTGTCAACCCCGACGAGGTCGTCGCCGTTGGCGCGGCCATCCAGGGTGGCGTGCTCAAGGGCGAGGTCAAGGATGTGCTGCTCCTCGACGTCACGCCGCTGTCGCTCGGCATCGAGACCAAGGGCGGCGTCATGACCAAGCTGATCGAGCGCAACACGACGATCCCGACCCGCAAGGCCGAGACGTTTACGACGGCCGAGGACAATCAGCCGTCAGTTGAGGTGCACGTCCTGCAGGGCGAGTCGGAGATGGCTGCCTACAACAAGACGCTCGGCAAGTTCCAGCTCGTCGGCATCCCGCCCGCGATGCGTGGCACGCCGCAGGTTGAGGTTGCCTTCGACATCGACGCGAACGGCATCATCAATGTGTCGGCGAAGGATCTCGGCACGGGGAACGAGCAGCAGGTTCGGATCGAAGGCGGCTCAGGCCTGTCCGAGACCGAGGTCGAGCAGATGATCAAGGCCGCTGAGGAGCACGCCGAGGAGGCGCACAAGCTGCGCGAGCTCGCCGATACTCGCAACGACGCCGAGTCGTTTGCCTTCCAGACCGAGAAGTCCCTCAAGGAGCACAGCGACAAGATCGACGCGTCGCTCGCCTCGACGATCGAGGGTCGGATCATGGAGCTCCGCAACGTTCTTGAGTCCGGCGATGCAGCCGAGATCAAGGCGAAGCGCGACGCGCTGCAGGAGACCTGGTCGGAAGCTGCGTCGGCGATCTATGCGGCCGCGGCATCCCAGCCGTCGACCCCGAACGCCGACGGTTCGGCGTCGCATTCCGATGACGAAGTGATCGAGGATGCCGACTTCGAGGTTGTCGACGAAGAGGCGAAGCCGTCGTGACCCCCGACCGCGAACCCACTGGCCCTACCCGCATTCCCGTGACGGGCGAGGGCGATCTGCCCCCGATCGACGAGACTGCGGCTGCGGAGACCCCGGTGGAGGAGCCGGTCGATGAGCTAACGCTGATGACGCGTCAGCGCGACGAGTATCTCGACGCGCTGCAGCGTCTGAAGGCCGAGTTCGACAACTACCGCAAGCGTGCCGCGCGCGATCAGGAGTCTCTGGTCGCGCGTGCGCACGAGCGGCTAATCGGCACATTGCTGCCGGTGCTCGACGATCTCGAGCGGGCGCTCGAAGCGGTGCGCGATCACGAGGGAGCGAAGCTCGAAGACGGCGTTCGCCTCGTCCATCGGGCGCTTGCCGACACGCTTACAAAGGAGGGTCTCGTCGAGGTTCCCACCGAGGGTCAGTTCGACCCACACTCGCACGAGGCGTTGCTGGCCCAACCCTCCGAGACGGAGGAAGGCACCGTCATTCAGGTGCTCCAGAAGGGCTATCGCCTCGGCGATCGTGTGCTGCGTCCTGCTCGCGTCGTTGTGAGCGCTGGGCCGCCGCCCACCGAGGGAGCCTAGGACGATGGCGGGCTCGCTCTACGACACGCTCGGTGTCTCGAAGACCGCGACCGCCGACGAGATCAAGAAGGCCTATCGCAAGCTGGCCCGCAAGTACCACCCCGACACGAACTCGGGTGATGAGAAGGCTGAGGAGCGATTCAAGGAAGTCCAGCAGGCCTACGACATCCTTGGCGACGACGCGAAGCGCAAGCAATACGACACGTTCGGTTCGGGTGGACGCCCGGGACAGCAGGGCGGCTTCGATGTCGGCGACTTCGACCTCGGTGACATCTTCGGTGGCCTGTTTGGCAACCGTGGTCGCGGCGGTGGCGGTGGCCGTCAGCAGCAACAGCAGCCGCGCGGCCAGCGAGGCTCCGATGCCGAGGTTCCCGTCCGTATTTCGTTCGACGATTCGTTGAAGGGTCTGCAGACGACCGTGCCGGTCACGCTCGACCTGCACTGCTCGATCTGTCACGGAACGGGCGCGGCACCCGGCACCGCCCCCACGCGTTGCCCCGAGTGTTCCGGGAGCGGAGTTGTCGCAACCTCGCAGGGGCTTTTCGCCCTCCAGCAGCCGTGCCCGCGGTGTCGTGGCAACGGGTCGATCGTCGAAACGCCGTGTCAGACCTGCCGCGGTTCGGGACGCGAGCGTCGTACCAAGCGCTACACGGTGCGCATCCCCGCTGGCGTGAAGGACGGCACGCGTATCAAGTTGAAGGGCAAGGGTGAGGCTGGGTTTAGCGGTGGCGCCTCGGGCGATCTCTACGTCGTTACGAAGGTCGACGCCTCGAAGATTTACGAGCGCCGCGGGGATGACCTCGTGCTCGAAGTTCCGGTCACCTTCGACGAGGTTGCCCTTGGCGCCACCGTCGAGATCCCAACTCCCGATGGCCGGGTGTCGCTGAAGGTTCCCGCAGGCAGCACCGACGGCAAGATGCTGCGCGTCGGCGGCCGCGGGGCCCCGAAGATCAAGGTCAACACGGTGCCGACGGGTTGTGCGCCATGGCGACCGAGAGGCTCCCAGGACGTTGTGCCCGGGATGCGTCCGAGAATGGCCATCGTCGGCCGCGACGACCGGCGGGTCCGGTCGACGATGGCCAGGGC
>CAIWTI010000097.1 GCA_903915545.1 uncultured Actinomycetes bacterium
ATCAGCGCGATCGTCGAGCATTCCCACTCGAGCATCGCGTCGAGATCGACGAGCGGTGACATCAGAAGACCGGTCTTGATCAGGCGTTGTGCACGGCCCGCACCATGCGCGAGCCGCGACCCCCACTCCTGCACCGTCGTCTCCCATTCCTCGACGGGAACACAGCGGTTGGCGAGGCCGATTCGTGCGGCATCGGCAGCGCTGAGCCGGTCGCCAAACAGTGCGAGCTCGTTGGCGAGCGCGCGCCCGACGAGCCGTGGCAGGAAGTACGAGCCGCCCATGTCAACCGTCAGACCACGCTGGACGTAGGCCTGCTGGATGTAGGCGTCCTCGCGCATCAACACGAGGTCACACATCAAGGCCAGGTTCGCTCCGCCGCCGAGCGCCAAGCCATTGACTGCGGCGATTGTCGGGCGGTCGAGATGCACCCACTTGCTGACGACGCTGCCGACGTACTTCACGCGGTCGCGCAGCATGTGCGGATCGTCGAAGTTCATCTCGCCGGCGAAGGCGGTGAGGTCGGCACCCGACGAGAACGCACGCCCGTTGCCTGTGAGCACGATCGCGCGCACGTCGTCGCGCTGCTCGAACTCGTCGGCGAGCGCGTAGAGGATGCGGTAGGTCTCAATGTCGAGCGCGTTGAGCTTGTCGGGGCGGTTCAGCGTGACGGTGGCGAGGCCATCGACAACGTCAACGAGGACGCGGTCATCGGTGTGGGTGCTGCTCATAGCCGGAGGATAGAGTCCGGTGCAGTGGGCGACGCGAGCACCGAGCGAGCAGTGACTGCCCCGACGATCTACTTCGAGGATCTTGAGGTCGGTCGGGCGCACGAGCTTGGCTCGTTCTCACTGACCGAGGCCGAGATGATCGCGTTCGCGGAACGCTTTGACCCAGCGCCCTTTCACGTCGATCCCGACCTAGCCGACGCGTCGTTCTTTGGGGGAATCGTGGCGAGCGGCCTGCACACGCTCTCGGCCGCCTACCGCCTCGTGTGGGACGGGCTGACATCGAATGTCGCCCTCGTTGCCGGACGTCGGGTGACGTTTCAGATGAAGGCTCCGGTGCGACCCGACGAGCTGATTAGCGTGCGCGTGAGCGTGACGGAGGTTCGCGACGCGAAGCGGCCAGAGCACGGCATCGGCGTGTTCTCTGCCGAGGCACTGCACGCGACGGGCGTAGTCGCAATGGAGGCGACGTTCGAGGCGCTTGTCGAGCGACGCAACCCGCTCGACGCCCAAGATGGAGCGTAAGTCGCGAGAAGCGCGACACTCGCCAGTTGGATCGCAATGACCCCGGGAGGAGTCGAACCTCCGACACGCAGATTCGAAGTCTGCTGCTCTATCCACTGAGCTACGGGGCCAGGAGAGACGCAGCCTACCCGCGAAACGAAGCGTTACGAACGCTTCTCCCGTCTCACCGAGGGCACCTTGGTGCCGTTCGGTGAGTCGCGTGAAGGGAGGCGAATGGGACTCGAACCCACGACCACCGGGACCACAACCCGGGGCTCTACCAACTGAGCTACCGCCTCCGCGCTCGCACATCGTAGCCATGCCGACGAGATCGGCCCGATTCGACTCGCGCCTTGCACTTTCTCGACTGTCACGCGATCATCACCCGGATTGGTGAGTTGAACCTGCGCGCCACAGGCGCCTCGCTGTTTGCAGTCGTTGCGTTCGCGGTGGGTGTGACGGTTCCCATCGTCTTCGCGGCGCCTTCAACGCTGAGCGTTCCATCGGGGTTGAACATCGCGGTGCTGAACGCGCTCAACGATGTGCGCTCCGCACACAAGCTTGTTGCGCTGACCCTGAACGCCCAGCTCACGCGGGCCGCAACGAAACATTCCCAAGAGATGCTGCTGCGCGGCTACTTCAGCCACGACTCGCCCAATGGTGGGGCGTACTGGAAGCGCATCGCCGAGTGGTACAAGCAGGGTGCCTACTCGGACTGGTCGGTTGGCGAGAACATCCTCTACTCGTCACCGAACGTCGATGCGGCGCAGGCGGTGCAGTGGTGGATGCAGAGCCCGGAGCACCGAGCGAACATCTTGACCCCGTCGTGGCGTGAGATTGGAATCGCGGCGATCCATGCCGATTCCGCCGCCGGCCCGTATCGCAACTCCCCGGTGACGGTCATCACGACCGACTTCGGGGTTCGCCGCTAGCTGCGACGCTGCATTGAAGCGCTAGGCACCGCAGGCGCCGGTCGCGCCCCACGCGGGATTGCTGCAGTAGTAGACCCGAGTTAGGCCATTCGTGACGATCCCGTTGCGTAGGAACAGCCTCCCGCGTTGCCCTCGGCGAACGCGCGGGATGCCCTTGTCGTATCGCGTGAACGATGTGACCTGGAAGTCTGCCGTCGCGTGTGTGAGGGTGCCGCTGACCGACACGATCCGGGCGGTCATGACGTACTCGTGGGTGCAACAGCCGGAGTCGACTCCTTCATCAACGACGCCTGTCGCGTTGATAGTGAGCCAGCGTGTGTGCCCTCCCCACTCGCCAGCGAACGTTGCAAGGGCAGCCTGAGGTGAAGGTCGCGTCGGCGTCGCGGTCGCGTGGATTGCAGACCGCAGGCACCCAACAATCGTGTGAAGCGCACTGCTTGTCGGGGCTCCCTCTTGGTCCCACGAGAGGACGACGTTCTGGATGCGCTCGCCGCCATAGAGCGAGACGATCGACTTCCTCGATACACGCGCGTCGCTCGCAGAGCCGAAGAAGCTCAGGATGACGCCTTCGTAGCTACGGCCTCCAAACCACGCGCCAAGCTGCTTGTGTGGCTTCCGAGGAGTTTCGTCGATGCCCCAGCTTGAAAGAGCGTCTTGCTTCAGCCGGTCAACGAACAGTAGGCCTGGTACGGGAGTAGCGGGTGGTAGACCAACCACTGTGTCAGCACGTTGCGCAAGACAAGCTTCTGTCGCCGGCAGCGTGTAGTTATGCACCACAGGTGCCGCGACCGCAGCGTTGCATGCGGCAAGACCGATCGTTAGGACAGCCCCGAGAAGCAGTCTCGTCATTCCGCGAGCGTACTTCGGCTGGCCCCTGCGTCCTTAATCCGCGTCGGGCCCTTCGACTGCGAGCAGGATGTTCGCTTCGAGGTCGCGGAACCAGAACATCGACGGAACCGGGTCGCCGAAACGGCTGACCTCGGCGTCGACATCGACACCGCGCGCCGCAAGCTGCGCATGGAACGCGTCAACGTCAGCGGTCACGAGCGTGATCCCTGTCTCCTTGCCACCAGCCGTCTCACCTTCACGGGGCGGGGCGAGCGCGATCGTCGTCACCGCGCCGGCGGGTGCGACTTCGATCCAACGGTATCCCTCACCAAACGGCACATCAACTCGCGATTCGAACCCGAGTGTCTCGGTGTAGAAACGGAGCGCACCGTCCTGGTCGTTGACCGGGACGATCACGTTGGCGATCTTGCTCACTGTTGCGGTCACGGCGCACCCTCCCACTCGTTGTGTGCGCTCAACCTAACCCATAGTCGCCCGCGCCACGAGTCATTCACCAAAACCCCAACGACGTGCGACTTGCGACGTTGACTTCAACTTGGGACTTTGGCTTTGACTTCGGACTTTGACTTCCCGTGAGGGCTCGGCGTGGAACTGCAACTGCCCGCGCAACGAACCACCGGTTTCTCGCGCGGGTCTCTCACGCACAGTGAGTCGCCGCGAGTGACGGTTCATCCGGCACTCGCCCGCACCGAGGTGCCACGTGTCGGAGAGGGGGCACGTGGGGGAGAACCGGAGGTGCTCCCCCACGGTGGACGCATGAGGGCGAGTCCGTGCGGGATGGCGGTACAGCGAGTTCCACGCCGATCCCTCACTCACAAGTGCGCCCGGGAGGATTCGAACCTCCGACCAACGGCTTAGAAGGCCGCCGCTCTTCCACTGAGCTACGGGCGCCTGGTGCGGAGGGTACCGACCGGGGGCTAGCCGCTTCCGGCGGCGGGGGTGTGTGTGGCGCGGGCGTTGAGCCAGTCGCGGAGGATGACTTGGATTGTTCCGGCGACGGGGATGGCGGCGAGGGCGCCGAGGACGCCGGCGAGGGAGGCTCCGACGAGGACGGCGAGGAGCACTGCGAGGGGTGAGAGTTGGACGGTGCGGCTGTAGATCATCGGCTGGAGGATGTGGTTTTCGACCTGTTGGTAGACGATGAAGAAGATCGCGACGATGACCGCGGCGAGCACGGAGTGAAGGGCGGCGACCCCGACGACGATGATGCCGGCGATCGTTGCGCCTGCGAGGGGGACGAGGTCGAGTACGCCGACGAGGAGCCCGAGGGCGACTGCGAATGGCACGCCGAGGATCAGGAGGACGATGGTGATGAGGGTGCCGGCGATCAGGCTGATTAGGAGGTTGCCGCTGACGTAGCCGCCGACGGTGCGGTAGA